>NZ_JBBNLR010000013.1:0-62751 GCF_040092375.1 Collinsella sp. CLA-ER-H5 | reverse complement strand
ACTTTCTCGACACTACCGATAATCGGGCATTGAAATAACTTTCAATGCCCGATGTCTTTTAACGGCGAAAAATTGATTTTAGCACCGAGGCTATTGAAGCATCTTTACTCGCATCTAAAACTGAGTCTACTTGGCTGAAGTTCACATGGAAATGAAGCTTACCGAACGAGATATCTCTATCTAGGTCATTCACCGATTCAGAAGCAGAAGACGATATCAGCTGAGTTATCTCACCCAAAAATAGTGATTGATTAGTTATGACATCAGACGAATAAAGATGGATATACAGAACGGACTCACTGCTGATTTGAGAAGGCATTGATATGGCCATTTCCAACTGATCGCGATTGCGGTTAAAGTCAATCCATTTCAAATCCGATTGATCCGACCTGAGCCAATAAGCCGCTCGTATTAGTGTTTGAGAATCAAAGTCTATATTCATGAAAAGCGTAATGGAGACATGATTTGCGCAGACAGGAGTTTGGGCATCAGCGCTAATCTTATAGTTAATCAAAGCGACGTCACGCGCTAGTTGAGCTAGCTCCTCATTTATAGAAACTGGAAGCGTCCTTACATCAGCTAAAGTGTCGCCTTTAGGTTTAACTGTATTGTTCTGATAATTAAAAACAGCATCGAGAAACATTTGATTTTCTACCTCAATTGAGGCCAATTCGCCGCAATCAACCTGTGTCTCATTTAACGAGCTTAATAGGGCGGAGGCAATGCCCTCAGGGCTCGTTTCAGAAAAGCGTATAGCATTAGACTTAAAATCGTAAGCAGTGTTCTCTCCAAACGCTTCAACGACATTAAGGCCAGAAGCAAGCATCTCGAAAGGCAAACGAGATGGATTGCTAGCGCTGAGGGAAATACCGACAGAGCACCGTGAATACAAATCAGCGCATTCCGATGTTGTCAGAACCCCCAACTGATGAATCCGGTCCGAATCGGTAGGGACCTTCTGATTGCTACCGTATAGATAAAATGAAACACGAGAATCATAAGTGCATACAAGCTCAATAGCCTTGATTAGCATGCCAGAAAGACGCCGATCTTTGCCGGGTTGATAAATGGCGCAGACGGAGAAGGGCTCTCTATAATTCTTATTTGCAGCGTATAGCTCCATATCAACGCCAAAATCGCAAAATGGAACCGACAACGGATAATACTGCGAAACCTTGGAAGAAAGCCAACGTCCGATTGTGATAGGCTTCAAATCTAAGCGATAGGTATTTTCAGCCCTTAAATAACACTCCCCCATCGGATAAAACCAAGGTTCATAATCTTGAATGAAATACAATTTGAGTGGAGTTGATTGAAAAGCAACGAATTCGGCAGTTGGCCAAGCGGTCGCAATAGCGATGTCAAAGTTGCAAGGTATTGTGTGCTCAACTCGAACCGATTTGGGTTTGTAACCAAACCAGAGATAAATCTGTTCAGCAACAGTTCCCGAGCTCTTATATGCCTCAGAACCAGGAAGAATGAAGAAATGACATTCAAAACCATGCTGATCCAAATAGCTAGCTTTAGTACAAATTGTCCTAAAACCGCCCGAGCCTTTTTCTGGAGGTGAGATAACCCACGCAACTCTATTCATAATCAACCTACATGCAGGTAGCAACACTAATAAAGCGAATTAGATAAATACAATTCATTGAGCAAATACCGAGCAAAACTAAAGTGGCTGAAATCCCCCTATATTTAATTGCGCGACTTCTCAATCCGAATAGCAAAGCAGGTAGCACAGGCAAAAAATAGCGCCCCTGAACACCCTGAATGACACTCTCGTTATTGAAAGTCCACCCTAGCCACATAGAAGCAATGGAGCCAAGCGCAGCGACAGCAAAAGCACCTATAAACATAGCTGAAAGGGGCTGATTGAGAAAGGCATCCTCGTCTTGAGAATCAATGCAACAGATAAAACCACAGACAAGATATGGAATCATATAAAAAGTAGGCATACGAAGGTTCTCTTGGAACCACCCCAGGGAATAACCCAAAGTCGTTTCCCAATAGAAATCACCAAGCGAATCTAAGGTGCGGCAAAAGACCATAAAGCTATTTCTTGGGTGAAGCAGGATATCGTTCAAAGAATAAAATTGCCCAGCTTCACCTCCACGACTAGAGGAAGTTGACTGAGAGACAAGTCCAGTCACAGAGGCAAGACGCAGGACTAGCACGGAGGCTGCAATTACGAATATCAAGAGATATTTGCTTAGCCGTCCTTTGTTTACGTCTTCAAACTTATCTAATGGAATAAATACGGCCAAGACAATCAAACCGCAGTAAATGACTTTACACGGAGCCAGCAGTACAGAGACGATAAAATACGTGATAATTTGCCTAATGCCAATTGAGCGATCTTCTCCAAAGAAACCACGCATCAAAAAAGCAAATACAAGCAGCGAAAGAGCAATGATTCCTGAATCATATGAATAAGAAGCAGCAAGGTGAAGCGTCATCGGCAGTAAAGAGACGAAAACGATTACCGATTTACCTTTTGGCGCAATCTTATAAGCATGAAATGCGCAGAAACAAAAAACGGCGATTGAGCCTATTCTACCTAAATAGAAAACCGGATAAGCTCCGAGCCCCAAAAGTAGGCCAATTTGAAGTCCGATAACGGAGCCGATTTTTGCCGGAACATTTTCAGTTCCGATGGAGAAAGCTAAATCTGAAAATGAGACATATTTGCTGGACTCAAACCACGAAAAATGGTTAAAGATAGAATCAAAAGAAGAAGAGTTGATTAAACTACTCGATAGTTTCGAATATAAATTCAGATCAGCTTCTCTCACTAAAAACGATCCATCAGCTGCCACTCTTGAGTTAAATGGCAAGCTGTCAACCAACCAATAAGTTGAAAAATAGTGATGCCCCTCATCTGGTACGGAAAAAGGCGGGAACAGAAAGCAGAAGATGAGAGAAAAAAGGACAAGTACTGCTAGAAATATCCATTCATTTCTTAGAGTATCCCTGTCCCGTAAGTAGCAGAAACCCAGAACAACAACAATCGCAAGCGAGACAAACGCTACAAGCGCGACAAGCGTTCGCGGATTATTCAGATACCAAAAAAGGGAATAGAACAGAAACAGCGTAATAAGAAAGCAAGGAAACAGCTTCCCATTAAGTGATTTAATCATATCGATATCCAATTGGGTCCACAACTCAGCATTAAACAACGATTGGCCTAGATAATCTCAAGGCCAATCGAAGAAAACTAATGAATTTTCTAGCAATTCCTGGATGCCATAATTGCCTTTATCTTATCAGCGTTTCCCCACACTCCAGGGGAATCATATGGCCGATCGGGAAAAGCGCCGTACTCAAGTGAAATATTCAGCTCATTATCCTTAATAAACTGTTCCATTTGAGCAGCAAGGGAAACTGGGTTACCAGAGCAGCAATTGATGATACCGTTGATCTCATCTTGCAGGACTGCACACGAGATCATATAGGCCAAATCCTTAACGCTGGAAAAATCAAATTTGTTTTTACCAGTCGTAAAGGGGAATGTAGTTTCACCGGAACGAGCAGCTCTCAACAGCTTTCCGAATACAGACTGAGAACCCTCATCATCGCCGAAAATATAATAACCTCTGAGCCACTGAAGGTTGAAACCCTTTAGGGAAGCCTCCTGAAACATGGTCCGCCTTAAGCAGTCTTTTGCAATCCCATACAATGACTGTGGGTTGCAGGGCGTATCATCACAAATAGCCCCCTCCCAATAGCCAACCTCATGCATGGAACCCATTACGGCAAGGTGCTTTACTCCATAGTCAGCCATCTTTAAAAGGAAACCATAGTGACCGGACAGATCGGCAATGTGAGTTTCCGAATTATGGTTAAACCCATTTCTCCACGCAAGGTGTAAACAAACATCAGGAACACAGGACAGATAATTCGACGGAGAAAACTCCGGATCCAAAATATTAGCGGAGATAGTCTCATCAGCATCATCGCCGACATATGGATTAACATCAGCCGCAATAACATGAACATTCATGTTATTGAGAGCAGCAACAACATGTTTGCCGATATACCCGTTAGCGCCTGTAACAAGAACCGTTTTCACGACTATAACCCTTTCTTAAGTCTGCAATTACAGATTATTACTATTCTCGCTGAGTGCATAAACACGATTCACGGCTTTTGCAATAGGTTTCGGCCAAAGGCTAGACAGTATTTCGAAATCTTCGCCCTTACGAATGTCCTCACCCAAATTTAGGGAAGTTGCCGATTCAGCATAAATGCGATGTCCAACGAGCGGTTCGGGAATATAGACGAAGCGTCCTTTGACCATAGCTAAATCAACCCATGTTTTATAATCACATGAATTTTTAAACGTGGTATCGAAAGGGCTTGGCCCAACATTTTTCTTAACCAGAGTTACTGCAGGGCAGCAAATTGAATCGCCAAATGAAAGGATTCTTTTTTTCAAGAACACCGAGTTATTAAGAAAGGCAGATGACAGAGGCGAATTCATGATCCTCTTAATTTTAAGAAGAGAGTTGTCATACACCCTTTGGTCATTACGGAGTTCAAAATAATCCGTGAAAGACAGGAGCGATTCGGACTCATCGTATTTATTCAAAGCGGCAATAGTGCGTTCCAAAAATGACGGATCATAATAATCGTCTTGATGAGCCATGGTGACGAGCTTAGTACCAGCCGAGTTGTAACCATAATTCCAATCATCACCCGCAAGATGCGGATGAGGATTGACGACCATCTCTATTCCAAACTCCGAGCAAACATCTTCAAGGTATTTACTCGGCGTAGAGGTGGACAGAAAAATGTTTCCTCGTACTGTTTGGTTTAGCAGAGATTGAATCGTTCCCGAAATATAAGGATTCTCCTTATAAGCGCAAACAACGAAACTATGGTCTGAAGCGGTAAACATAAATCACCATCTAATTTATTGGAATCCAAGACTGGGACTCAAAATCGTATCGTTTAATAGGTTGGGCTGGAGCACCAACCGCAATAACATTATCGGGCAAAGATCGCGTCACAACCCCTCCAGCGCCAACAATTGTTCCATCTCCAATAGAAACTCCCGGAAGAACGCAAACATTCTCACCTAGCCATACGCGATCACCAATACGAACGCCCTCAGCGCTAAGCTTCCTTTCTGCCGGAACGGATAAAGGCGTATCCGATCCATATGCTCCATGGCTCGTATCGCTAATAAAGACTTTTGAAGCGAACAGGCAGTCATTGCCAATTTCAACACAGCTTGAAGATACAAGGTGCACATTATCGCCAATTTGGCAATTATTGCCCATGGTAATAAGACCTTGTTCAAATACCTCTATTCGACAGTTTCTTCCAGTAGACAGTCCCTTGCCAAAGTGAAAAGAAGACTTTCCCCTAATTGAAATAGGTCGTCGAACAAGCTTGGCACCAGGAAAGCAGACTAGAGTAAAGAAAAAGGACCACGCCATCCTGACGATATCTGAAAGCGAATAATGTTTAAGGTCGTTAAAGATACTATTCACCATTAGTCCTTTTAACTTTATGGAATGTAACGGACAAATCAATAAGACAAATTAATAAGCCAATACCAAAAGAAACAACAACTGCAATATTGATACCGTTGGCGCCATATATCACAAACAGAATCCCACAGCCTACGAAGGCGACCAACAATGAGCAAACATTAGCAATGAGGGCAATGTTTAAATGACGCATGACAGTCAATATATCAAAAGAAAAGGCAAATAAAGTTGTAACTACGGTTGCGAATAACGCCGGGGAAAGCAGGTAAACGCTGGACTCAATTGAGGAACCATACACAAGCAGTAAAACTGACTTACCGATTAATTCACTCATCAAAATGGCGACAGCGCCGATGAAGCAAATTGCGAGTAGAGTTCTAATTACAAACTGCTGAAACTTACGATAGTCACGCTCGGACCAACATTTTGCAGCATTTACGAGAAGAGGATTATATAGGTATGACGCAGCAACCTGAACCAAAACTGTTGGAGTTGCAATTGCGGCATATTTTCCAAGCTCAGCATCGCCATAGGCAATTCCAAATTTTTGCCTGATAATTGAAACAACTGATCCGTAGCAGACTAGCGTCACAACCGCCGGAAAGAACTTTACAGCAAGTTCACCAATTGTCGATAAGTTAATTGTTGGAATAACTGATTCGAACTGACTGGCAGCCCTAAAGTCAAATAGCCAAGTAATTAAAATACAACAAATAGAGATTCCAATTAAGGCAAGGGGCAGCGTAAGCCCAAAGGACAACAACACAATAAAGAGGCCAATGCAGATCACACCACGAACCCCTTGTGAAATCCCTATGTAGTCCATTCTCAATGCGCGCTGTTCTATTGCGTAAAATACAGAGCAGAAGGCTTCATCCGCTTTAAACAACAACCATGCCAAACAGGTGGAAAAAGAAGTTATCGGCGATGTTAAAAAGAGATATATCAAAACAGGAATCACACCAGCAAATACTGTGAAAAACCTAAAGGCGATATATTGACCAGAAGAATACTCGTTTGTTAAGTCAGAAACTTGAATAGTCCTCATGTTATACGTAGCAAGGGGATAATAAATATTTCCAAGAGCCATAGCAAATGCAAGTCGACCGGAATTCTCGTAATCATTTGAAAAGATAACGACCGCAATCGTCATAGCCCACATACAGGCTTGATAAATTAGACAGCCTATTGAATTCCAGAGCATATTTTGTTTTGTTGATAAGGTCAAGTTTGTTCTAAACACCAATAATTCCCACTATTAATAATTCGAACCATAGATATATTTGTAATAATCAAGAGTCTTTGCGGCGGTTTTACTCCAAGAGAAATCTAAGACCCGCTTCAATCCTTGACTAACTTTCTGCTCGAACAGACATGATTCACTTAAGAGCGAGTTTATCGAGTCAACGACGTCATCAACATTTGATTCCTTAAGCAGTAAGGCTGCATCGCCCGCAACTTCAGGAATTGAGCTGATATTCAGCCCAATTACAGGCAGCCCGGAAGCCATGGACTCAAGAACTGGAATTCCAAATCCCTCATACTCCGACAAATAAAGAAGTGCGATTGAACGATTAAAGATATTTGAAACCTCAGAGGCTGAAGGATAAACGTAGTTTGTAAATCTACCCGGTATCATCTCATCAAGCAAATTGCGCTCGTCATCATTTAGCGAAGCACCAATAATTCGTAACTCTATTTGCGGAACCCTTGCGACTGCCTTAACGGCTAACTCGAAATTCTTATATGCAGACTTACGATTGCCGATAAAACAAACGGCATTATCTCTTTTCAGATTAGGGTCATAGTTATAGGAAGAATCATCATAGCCCTGATGAATGATCTCGATCTGCTTCGAATTCGCTTCGGGTATATAGTTGAGCAAATCTCGACGTGTGCTCTCCGAGATGCAAATAATTCCGCTAGCTTTTAACGCCGCCTTCTTTATCTGATAAAAGGAAACGGCTTTAAGAAGACCTTGATACTGATTCATGCAAATAAAATCATGAACCGTACAAACGTTTTTAATGTTTGACGATTTTGGAACACGAAAATACGATGAGTGCAACAAGCCATCTTCGGGAATATCTAGTTTTTTAAACTCATCAATGCGAAGAGGCGATTCGCTTTGAATAATACGCTTCGCGCCCTCAAGCGACATTTTATTTCTAACTTCATTTTGTCGAGAGTCTTTACGTTCAAAGATGGTGACATCGAACGATGTATCTAGAAGCGCAGCCTTGACGATGCTTTCCCAATAAATGGATCCTCCGCCGGTCTTCTGTAAACTAAAGACCAAATTATCCAAATACAGAGGAATCTTATAGCTCGTCATCATTACATCCACCATTTCCGTTATCAAGCTGATGCTTAAGCAAGGCAAGAGCTTGAGATAGGTTCTTGATCGCCTGTTGTTGTTTGCTAACTGTAGAGCTCAAAGAGAGAACCTGTAAAAGAAGAAAAAAGATAGCAATAAAGAATAGAAAATTAGAAGTGAGCTCGAAGCCAAGGCTGAAAGAAAGAAACGTTAGCACAGAAGGAAAGCAAGCAAACAGAATCAAAATAATAGAAAGGACAAACCATAGCAACGCATACTTCAACTCAAGCTTCTCTTTACGAATCAACATGAGCACGTAGAAAGCAAGTACGAGAACGGTGATAATTGCTAGCAATCTTGTCGTCATAAGAAATCCTACTTTGAATGAGATGAAAACCAAGAAATAGCCACCGATAGGGTAACTTTTATCATGTAGTAAACGCTCGAGAAGCCACCGATGGATGAAACACCACCTTGTCTCTCTTTCATTATCACAGAGACCTCGCCTACCGATAACCCGTTTGACAACGCGTACGCAATAGACTCTGGCTCAGGATAGTCAATGGGATAGTGCTGAGAGAATAACTTGATGGCCTTCTTGCCGGAAGCACGAAAACCTGATGTTGGATCTGTGACAGTTTTCCCTGTAAGCAGCTTTAAAAAGAAAGTAAACCACATTATTCCAATTCTCCTCATAAGAGTCGATTGGAAGCCGTCGGTTTTAACCTTGAAGCGAGAGCCTATAACAAGATCACTATTGGACATTTCCATTTCTTCAATTAGGTCATGGATATATGCCGGGTCATGCTGGCCGTCACCATCAACTTGAACGTCAATATCATACCCGTATTTAAGAGCGTATTTATGGCCAGCCTGCACCGCACCACCAATACCTAAATTCTGTGGTAGATCGATAACATTTATATGATGCTCCAAACAAACATCAAAGGTATTATCGGTTGACCCGTCATTGATAACAACGTAGTCGTAACCGCAATCGGAAACCGATTGGACGGTCTTAACAATATTAGTCGACTCATTGTATGCAGGAATTATTACTAGAACTTTTGAGTTCATCAATCGATGCCCTTTACTAATTTAAACGGTCTGTTTAATCTCAACGCAAACTAAATCCAAATCGGAAATTGCATTGATCTTATAACTAGCATCGTGGTCGTAAACAAAGGAAACGCCAGGATGCAGTTCAATCTCTCGATTGTCCGTCTCTAAATATCCAGTTCCGTCAGCCACGACTAAACACGAATAGACGTTAGTCAGAGAAGCGCAGTCAATTGATTCCGATTGTTTTACCTGGATTCTTTTAATTTCGCCCTTTGATTGACCGGCCGATTGATGGGAATCCAAAACGCTATAACGCCCCCACGATGACGATTCAACCATTGGACAGTCACGGGCAGCCGACGAGACAAGCTCCTTTATATGGGCACTCTCCTCCTTACCTGAAACAAGAATGCCATCCTGGGTAGCAACTACAACAGAATCACTAAGTCCAGCAATAACCATCGGCAGGCTTGTCTCATTGATAACATGAACATTGTTACACGTATTCCAATCGACGGATGCTTCCCCCGAAACAGCAGCGTCCATTTCATCCGTGAGCGTATTCCATGTTCCCAAGTCTTTCCAAGTACCGGAATAAGAAATTACGCCAATCCTCTTGGCTTTTTCGACAATCTCATAGTCAAAACTGGTTTTCGGAAAGAGTCCATAGTGGGACAGCATGTCTTCATAATTAGAAGGAACATAATATTTTTCAATTGTTTCATGAAGAAACCTGAGCTTAAAACCAAATACGCCACAGTTCCAGAGAGCATTTGCGGATATATATTCCTTTGCCGTTTTCTCGTCAGGCTTTTCCCTAAAGGACAGAACGTCCTTCACGCCATCTTTCTCTGATTCTGCCGGAAGGATATAACCGTATTTCTCAGAAGGATAGGTTGGTTCCACTCCAAGCAAAATAAGATCTTTATTGGAGGCGATAATCGCCTTGGCTAACTGAGGAATTTTGTCGTAATAAGCTTGGTCGGCAAAAGTGTCAATTGGCATTACGACAACAGGGTCATCATCGGAAGCCCCTTGTTCTAACAACAAATTTGCGCAAGCAAGCATGATGGCAGGTGCGGTATCTCGTCTTTCAGGCTCAGTAACCAGCGAATACTGGCTCGGAATTTGCATCGATAGACTATCAGCCTGCACCGAGCTTGTAGCAATAGTAATATCGATCGTGGCATCGACTTTGCAAATCTGCGAATAGACGCGTTGAACCATGGAGATATGGTTGCCATTCTGATCTCTCAGAACCTTTAAAAACTGTTTCGACCTTGCAGAGTTCGATAGGGGCCAAAGACGAGTCCCCGATCCGCCAGAAAGCAGAATTACATGAATATTCTTTTCACTCACTTGTTTAATCCTATCGTCAACAAGTGCAGATACGTTACTTACGAGCTCATCCAATGAATTACGGCAATCTTTTTCCGAATCTCCCCTTGCAAAGACATATACTTTGAGCTTCGGCTCAGTTCCAGAAGGACGAAGTATCACCTTTGCTTCTCCCTCTAGACATAATTCAATTACATTAGATGGCGGGAGTGTTTCATCGCTCAAACATCTGTGCCCATTGCGAATAGATGGACCAGAAATACCATGGCTATAGTCATTAATGTGCTCCACCTTAAAACCACCTATGCTGGTGAGGGCAGAATTCCTAAAACTATTAACCACATAGTTAATTATGTTATTACCTTTGGTTCCTTCCAGCGTCCAATTAATCTGCTTGTTAAGAGAGTATCCAAAGCGAGCATATAGATCTTCGAGAGCATCAAACAAGGTCATGCCCTTACGCTTATAAAAAGAAGCCATTTCGCAGGTCAGTGCAACCGCATTAATGCCATCTTTATCTCGAACATAAGAGCCCTTAAGGTATCCACAGCTCTCTTCAAAGCCAAACATAAACCGATTGGCTTTGCCCTTCGCCTCGAGAGAGTCGATTTGCTCACCGACATATTTAAAACCAGTGAGAGTTCTACGGAGTTCAATTCCATAGTTCAGCGCAATTGAATCTGCGAGAGGATCAGAGACAATAGATGTAACGGCTAAAGGATTATTTAGGCTATTATTAGCCGCCAAATAATCTAACAGAAGTAATCCAAGCTCATTGCCGGAAAGCAACTTCACAGATCCAGCTTCTCTTGCAGCGACGCCGAGGCGATCGGCATCCGGGTCCGTCGCAAGAAACAGATCTGCACCACAATCTTGGGCAAGCGCGATGCCTTCCTCCATAGCAGAAGCATTTTCTGGATTAGGCTTCGGAATTCCAGGGAAGGTACCGTCATCTATAAGCTGCGATTCAACAAGATGGTAATCGATGCCAAGATAATCAAACATTTTAATTGCATGACGGAGGCCCGCTCCGCCGAGAGGCGAATAGGCGACGCTAAGATTAGAGCAGTCACGGAGCGCAATCTCATCTAAGACATCGCCCCAGTATGATTCAATTAGCGAATTTGGGATCCAGCGAACGATTCCGGACTTCAAAGCAGCATCGAATGAAATCTCATGCACATCATCAAACGGGTCAACAAGCTCAATTTGAGACTGGATACTTTTAGCAAGAGAATCGGTTGCCTGATCTCCGGTGTGGCCATAAACCTTATAACCATTGTATTCCATAGGATTATGCGATGCGGTAATACAGATGCCTGCATCGCACCCCAACTTTCTCACAGCATAGCTCAGCAGAGGAGTTGGTTGATATGTCTTAAACAAATGGCACTCAATGTTATTACCTGCCAAGACGCATGCGGTTTTAACCGCAAAATCATGGCTATGGATTCTCGTGTCATAGGCAATCGCTACAGATGAGCGATTCGACTTTGAAGCATGATTTAGATAAGATGCAACCCCCTGCGTCGCCCTTCCAATGGTAACCGCATTCATCCTGTTAGGGCCAACGCCCATCAAACCGCGAATACCGCCCGTGCCGAATGACAAATTGCATGCAAAACAGTCGTCGAGATACGACCTGTCGTTAAGGGCGGAAATCTCCCAGTCTTCAAGACTACCTTCGAGCTCGACCAACCAATCGTTAAGGGTGCGATTCAATTCCAGCTCCTTGAAATACAGATTTACAAAATGAGGGCATCCTCAGTTATTAGAAGAATGCCCTATTTTACAACCAAATAGACGATGACTTGAGGGGTCTAAAAGAGATCTAAAAACAACTAGACAAGAGCTAATGCTTCGATTTGAAACTCCAGGACTGCGCGGCGGTACCGTTGCCGGCATAGAGTTGGAGCCGGTTGCCGTCGTTCGTCCTCGAGCCGGGCAGGTCGATGCAGACCGAGGGGTCGTTGGCGGACAGCAACGAGTAGGAGCCGTCCGCGCCCTTGACGGCGATCCACTTCTGGGCCCGAGTCCCGTTGTACGAGTAGAGCTGCAGGGGCGTGCCGTTGGCCGTCGACGACGAGGGGCAGTCCACGGCCAGGCCGGAGCGGGCGCACCTCAGCACGACGTAGTCCCCGTCGTGGGTGACCTGCCAGGCCTGGGCGTCGGTCCCGTTGGGCCCGTACGCCTGGAGCGGGCAGCCGTTCGACCTGCCCCCCATCCCGGCATCGAAGACGGTCGAGCCCGAGACGAGGCTGGCGACGGTGTAGGTCCCGTCGGGAAGGTCGGAGGAATGGGCGGCGGCGAGCTCGTCGGCGCGAGACTGGGGCGAGCGGTATGCGGAGAAGGACCAGGACTGCGCGGCGGTACCGTTGCCGGCATAGAGTTGGAGCCGGTTGCCGTCGTTCGTCCTCGAGCCGGGCAGGTCGATGCAGACCGAGGGGTCGTTGGCGGACAGCAACGAGTAGGAGCCGTCCGCGCCCTTGACGGCGATCCACTTCTGGGCCCGAGTCCCGTTGTACGAGTAGAGCTGCAGGGGCGTGCCGTTGGCCGTCGACGACGAGGGGCAGTCCACGGCCAGGCCGGAGCGGGCGCACCTCAGCACGACGTAGTCCCCGTCGTGGGTGACCTGCCAGGCCTGGGCGTCGGTCCCGTTGGGCCCGTACGCCTGGAGCGGGCAGCCGTTCGACCTGCCCCCCATCCCGGCATCGAAGACGGTCGAGCCCGAGACGAGGCTGGCGACGGTGTAGGTCCCGTCGGGAAGGTCGGAGGAATGGGCGGCGGCGAGCTCGTCGGCGCGAGCCCATTTATCCTCATTCGATTCGATTGTGATGTAGGCATAGTTCATATCGACGGAACCGCTGATTCCATCAACGCTACCATCACTCGCATACTGCCAAAAACTGTACTTGCCCGCGTAATCACACTGATAATTATATTGTGCGATCCAATGGTCCCATGACGGCGAATTAAACACGGGGTCGGTCAGGATATTGTTAAACCAATTTAAGTTGGCATAAATGCCAACCTTATAGCCAGCATTTATAATCCGATTGCAAAAAACTGAAGCCCTTGAGGCGATACCTCCTTGGCGACCGTCAGCAATAATCGAATTATCCTCAAGATCGTAGTAGATAGGCAGTTGTGGGCTGTGGCCCGCAATGTTGCTAATAACGAATGCCGCTTCATCTGCCGCCTGTCCATCATCCCACGCATACGAGTAAAGATAGATACCGTACGGAATCCCCAAGCGCTCACACTCAGAGATATTACGCTGGAACTGATAATCAGTTCTTCCCCCGAAAGACGGAGCACCAAAGCCAACTCGAAGAATCGCAAAATCAACACCGCTCGCCTTAACGGCATCCCAATTGATATTGCCCTGGTGCTCGCTCACATCGATACCCTGAGCAGTAACACCATCAGGTAGCCTGCTGAGCGAATACGCTGAAATTCCAGCATCTTCGGAGTCTTCTTCAGAAGTAATTGACTGACCATCTTGAAAGCGCCAAGAATTTTCAACAAGAACTCTTGAAGATTCGTCAGCAAAAGACGGTGTCGCGACAACAACCAACGACACCACCATCGCAATGATAAAGACGAACGCCCTTTTAAACTGACCCATAGCTATTCCAAATTCTCGTAACAAGCCAAAGTTAATCAAAAGTGCATTTTAGCGAATGCACATTGACGCAGACAACGCATCTGCTTAATAACAGATTTGATAAGAGACCAACATTGAGAGACAGAAATTGCCAACTTTCATAACATGCAGGGACAAACGCCATCCATTACGACAAACCAGATCAACCAGGAAAAGGGTAACAACGAGATTCGCCAATGGCAGAGTCTATACATTGGCATGCCCCCACGAAAGGCTATCTTTATCGCGTCCGCCCCTCTTTTTAGTCCAGGAGTCAAACAAGAAGCAGTCGAACTCATAGAACTCTGTATCACGAAAGGAAAACTGTCTATCTTCGTTATTCGTGGAGATATTCACGATGTACGGGTTCTTAACCGATCGTAATTCATATTGACCAGCTCTCGCACAGGGCAACAATTGTTTGAAAACAGAGAAATTAAACGAATCATCAAGTTTAATGTGATCAACCAGATCGGGATAGTTATCTTGCTTTCGATAGTTCATAAACAACGCTAGGTTTATTGCGCATAAGCTAAAAGCATCGTTTCTAACCCGCTTTGAATAATAGGCGACTCCATCAAAACCAAGCTTCTTGGCACCCAACATGAGTGACTGCGAAACAATATACTCGGAGTTAAATGACCTTCCAGGCTCTTTAACGCGATATGAAGTCGCAAACATTAGAATAATCAACTTAAGCCAGCAGTGCACTTCGTCGTTTCCGAAATTATTCAAAAGAGAAAAATTACGTGAAGAGACAGCGAGATTTAGGATTTTTTGTTTTCCGTCCAGCAATACAGGTGAAACATTAAAATCCGCTTCAGGAGGAAATCCCGTTTCAATCCAACAGCCATAAGAAGAGTTTGATAAATAATAGCAGGGATTACCTGGGATACTGAATCTATAGTTACCTGATTTTGATCTAAGCGAACGCGGAAGCGGAAGCATTTCCTTTGCGCTATACATCAATGAGGCATTTCCCGTTCTGCTTCGGAACAACTGAAGCTCACGACCAAGTTTCCCCGGAAACACAGGAGAATTATAAAGTCTTGAAGAAGCTAAAGGGCAATCATCCAATCCTGCAATCAAATTCTTAATTACGGCATTTGATCCAGATATATCAGCTCTGTAATATCTTCGAATGCTATCCAGAACTTTTTTAGAATAATTCTCGATGATAGCGAGACTTTCCTTATCTGCACCGGCATCAGAAGCTCGCTTCAAGAGCATTCTGTATTTATTTGACAAATCAGGGTAGTAACTGATGTCTTTATCAATAACAAATGGAGTCGAAAACTCTACACAATGAAAAGCCTCTACAATCCAACCACATGTCATTTTTCATCTTCCTTTAAACAATGTGCTAACGGGTAGGCAAAGAAAGCATAACGCTGTTGACATCATTAGGGTTTAAGCCAAGCCAGTTCCCGTGGTTGCGATATCTGCAAGACGAATCTAATCTATGCGCCCTGGCCCTTTGATTCGACCACTACCCAACCACCTTGCGAAATCCGAACTCGGAGCATACTTTATCGATCTTGAGAATCACGCCCTCCATACTCAATCCGATAGTTGATGTTTAACCCAGCCAACAAGAAGAGCGCCGGCAGATGCATCAGAGGGAATCCAACCTCCCCCGCCGGAATCATCTCCATCATACGAGTTACGTTAACAGTGGCCCAGCGACAGATTTAACAAAATATAAGTGCCGCAGCCTTCGCAAACACACAGAGATTATCGGTATCGAGAATAACGACGTAACAGTAATCATTTGGATTATGGACATAGCGCTTCCATCTTGGTGATTTTTAATGCAAATACAATAAAAAATGGGCTTGACCATTGCGATAGGCATACTAACAAGCAATTACGGTACTAGAATCTATTTAATAAAAATCGATCCTCTATTTGAAACATTCTAATTAAATTGTTGTTCGACCCCTTAATTCTCATCGCTATCGCAGCAGTCTCATGACTCAGCGCGACGCGTCGCGCTGAGTCATGAGACGCGAATCCAGGTAGGCATTCCGAGAGGGGCGAATCGCCCGGCCCGTGATGGAGTGAGGCAAGCATGTCCGGGCAGAAGCCGTCCGGAAGGTCGTACGGAAAACTCACGAGGCACGAGGGGAACTCTCATCGTGAGCTCTCGCCGCCCGAGGTCAATGTCCTCAAGGCGCAAGGGCCGGCACCTCGTCCTTGCACAGGCCCTCACAGAGCCGAGCCGCAAATGCGCTTGATGCAGGAACCGGGCAGCGGCTCGATAGGTGCCCCCAGGCGATTGCGCTCGGCGATAACGGCGCAAACGACACCGCGCTCCAGCTCGGCCCCGTCACCCCCCCAGAGTAGGTGCAGCGGAACGAGGCAGGGTTAACTGGTAGCACGCCCATCTCGCCGGCGTAGCCCAACACGCGAGAACAGCGTCTTGCGCAGGGCAAGCAAAGACCATGCCATCTATATTCAGCTTGTATATCTGCTCGATCTCCATGTTATCCAGCGCGATCAGGATGCGTAGTCCTAGGTCGCACTCGTAGCCCCGTTTCGTGTTCGCGCACGGACCCACCATCTGGGGCCAATAGACCTCGTCCACGAATTCCGCGAACGTGATGTGCGCCGCGACGCAGTCGCGCAGACGTTCCTTCTCCATGAACAGGCGCCGTCTTGCTAACTTGTCCCTTGGCCCGGTACGTCTCGGCACGCCTGTCGCTAACGCGCCTCACCTGACACCGGCCATGACGTCGGCGACCAACTTTCTACTTTTAAGCCACCGTACCACCACGGTGTACGACCACCATGCGCTCTGGCTATCCTGCTGACGTTTCACACGGTATCGCGCAGGGTTGCCGCCCGTATGTGCAGGACCTTTTTTACCTGCATCAGTACTTCTCGATGCCATCCGGAACCACTATTCCCCTTCCAGCTATCAGCACCTCGGTCCCCATCTTAGCGCTCGCCGCGCTATATCCGATCCTGATGCGATATCGATCGAAGCCACTGTACAGCTCCGATATCAGCGGCGCGTCGTCGTACGTGACGATCCATGGGAACTCACATTCGGTTATCTTCTTCGCGACCTCCCTATGGTCGTCCTCGGTATACGAGTTCTCGTAGAGCCCCGGCCCCTTGACCACGTACGGCGGGTCGAAGTTGGCGAACAGCCCGTCAATACCGGAGAGCACAGAATCGATGAAGCCGCAGGCGTCCATGTTATACAGCTCAATCGCATCGGATCTCGCGGCGATGGACCTGATTTTACGGCACAACACATCGCGGTTGAAGCGCGCATCGAGCCCGTACTTGCCAGATTGCGACATACCGCCGATTGGGCCACCGCGCAGGATGCCAGACCTGTTGGTGCGATTCAGGTAAAACGCCGCCTTCCCCAACTCCAGCGACGGGGCATTGCTGGACGCGTACACCTCGCGCTGCGATTTCCACTCATCGATGGTAAGTTCAACGTCCTCTACGAAGGAGCAAAGCTCGTCCGGGCGGTTTACCACCGCGTCCCACATGCTGTACACCGCCGGATCGATGTCGTTGAGCACAACCCTGGAGACACGCCCGAGCAACAACAGCTTTATGGCCAGGCCCGCTCCACCGCAGTAGGCCTCAGCGTAGGTGCAGCGCTCGAGGCCGTTCTCCTCAATGATAGAGTCTATCAGCGGATATATCTTCGACTTACCACCGGGGTATCTGATAGGCGTGTACGTAATGGGCATGGGCGCACCTCCTCGTCGTCAACTGCAAGATGCTACAGGCTCTTGCCCATCTTGACCATAGCCTCGACCCTTCTAATTGTCCGGTCGACTTTATCAGAGAAGGCAGATACAAATCTATCGCATTCCTCTTGATTCATGGACTTCCATTGCCTGAACGCCTCTTTGCCGTTCTCGCCTAGCCCGCCCCTCGACTTTTCCGATTTGAACCAACTTTTATCGGCCCTTCTTTTTGCCTTGTCATCCGGGAAGTACGCCCCATGGGACTCTTCATACGATCGGATGAACATCTGCCTGCTGTAATGGAAGCCCAATTCCATCGAAGTCCAAAACTCGCCATTATCCGGCAACTCGGCCAAAGTGTCGTAGATTGCCGTTTCTGGATTCTTTACTCCAGTTGGCAGAATGCATAAGCGCGAGCTATTCTTTACCTTAGCGCAAGCGTTTTTTACTGCATCTCCGTCAACAACGAACAGGCTATTGGACAAAGACGGAATTTCGCGAATGGACAGCTCACCAAGTTCACCACACCCAAGCCCAGCGGATATCACGTTGCATTTCGAATAGACCGCTCGTGGAAGGATCATTTTGAGAAACCATTTAGCTTCATCGTCCTCACACAGAACTTCGACCTTGGTCTTCTTGGGCCTATCGGGCATCTTAACGGTCAAATCGGCAAGAACATCAATCATATCAGGGCTATCGACGAGCTCAATTCCATCGTCCCTTCTCCTAAAGTAGGCGACTTGAACGTCATTCAATTTCCCACGTTTGGCAATAGCCTGCTCGATTAGTTGGAATGAGTGCGTCGTGAACACCACTTGGATCTCAAGGTCAATCGCAGCCGAAAGCAGCAAACTGAACAGAGCCTCCTGAGATGCGGGGAACAGAGTCGCATCGAGCTCGTCAATAAGGAGCAGGCCGCCGCGGTACGCGTCTCCAAGCTCATCCTTCACCCTACCGAACGAAAGAAGCGCGGCCAAGATCTGGCCTAGATTGTCCTGACCAGCCGAGTTTGCCAGATAATCATAGCTTTGGGTGTTGACAAGTATCGTCGCCTTCTTGGCCGTTGATGCCGTCAACTTGACTGGCTCCAAATCGTCTTGGCGCCACGAAAGGAAGACCGCGTTATACCACTTGTTGAGCTGTTTCACCTCTTTTACGGTGAGCAACGGTGCCGTCGAGGCCGCGTTCGGTATCTCACCCACCGGATAAGTTCTACGCAAGCCCAAGTAGATGACGGGATAATCGATATTGCCGTCTCCTTTTCCGCGCCTCGCACCGGTAACGAGGCGAATCGGCAGCTTGTAGCCATCTCTCTTGTACGACTTGACCTGTACGTGCGCACCGCTCTGATATAAATCTTGGTCGCGAAGGTTCACGTAATAGATATGCTCCCCCGGCGCGTCATGCTCTGGCGACAGTTTAAACATGTCCGTAAACTTCGCACGCATGCTGCGCCCGAAGACGTCCTTCTTATCGACCAATCCAAATGGCTGTCCAAGCATTCCGAGCAGCGTTGACTTCCCCGTCCCATTCTGACCCGAAACCACCGTGATGTACCGACCTAGGTTTATGGTCATCGGCTTGAAATTGCGAAACTTCTCAATCTCAATTGAGTCAATGCCAAAATCTCGCTTTTGTTTTCCTTTGGTCTTTCCCGGCATATTCCCTACTTCATCTCCTCGGCTGGCTGAAAACAGACCACGGTGCCGACATATTTCACCGCGTGCTCGTCCTCCCTCGTCATGACGATATCCTCGTAACAATCGTCCCACGAATCCGGGGGCAGCACGACCGTACGCCCCGTATTGTACAGACGGCACATCATGTAGTCCGCACCGTCAATAGAGACCACCGCCACCGAACCATTGAGCTGATGCTGAGCGGAATCAATGAAAATGTGACACCCTTCGGGAAGACCCGGCTCATGCAGCCGCCCTCGACCTTCAGGAAGTGCCGCGTGGGTGAGCCCGCACACCTCTCAGGGTATGAGAATACGGTCATCGATGATATCGGGTTCGCAGACATCACCCGCATGGACGCGCCTGAACAGTGGCACGTAGACGGAACGGGACTCAGAGGAAAGCATGGCGCCGGGGGGCACGGCGTAACCCCCGTACTCCTTTGCGGCAAAGCCATACTAGTCAGACATAATGTCGTCCCTCAGAATCTTCAACGATTCGCACATCCGCTCAATAGCGTTCCTTCTTGGCACCGCTCCGTTTCTCCGGCCATTCACCGAAGAGGAAGCGACTCCGGCAATCCTCGCCAGGGTCTCCTGAGTGATACCGAACTTAACCAGCAGAGCATCTATATTCTCGAGGTTTCCCATCTTACCTCCGTTCCATCTAAACTGAATTATACAATCGACTAAGTTGGTTTTCCAAAAGACTTATTACGTTTAACTGAATGATTAATAGATCTAGACCAACCAAAGAAGACTAATGAATGAGACAGCATGATTAACGCACCCGGCGCACATCAAAGGTCGCTGGTGAGGAAGCTACCATTGTTTGCAACCTTTCTAAGGTCACTTACCTGTGTTAGCGCCGGGCGATTTTAGCCGCTAATAGTCAAACGATTTTGACCAATCCCGGTCACCGAATAATGGCCACCGCGCCTCCCCGCCGCCACTACGCTGGTGGTGCCAACACGCCGGCGTTAGGAGGACCATTGAGGTGAACGAGAGACACGATGACCTACAGGAGATTATAGACGCGGCGCTCCGGGAGATGGCCGCGGAGGAGGGCGACGGGTTCGACCCGCAGGCATGCAACCTCGCGGAGTTCTGCAGGAGGACGGGGCTCACCCGCTCCCGGGCGAGGACGGTCAGGGCCCACGGGTTCAGGGCCCTGCCCCACGGGAACAGCGGGAGGAGGGCCGCGCCGGGCGTGCTCGCCGGGCACACCGGCCTGGTGGACGACCTCCTGCGGAGGGGCGTCACCAACTCGCAGGTGATATTCGAGCGGCTGCTCGGCCAGGGCTACGCCGGCGGCCTCACCACGGTGAAGACCTACATCGCGGCGCACCGGGACCTCGTGCCCGCGAGGAGGCGGCGGGCGGCCCCGCAGGGCGGCCGCGGGCAGCGCTTCAGGACGGCGCCCGGGGAGGCATACCAGATGGACTGGGGCTTCGTCGCGGTCGAGCGCCCCGGCGGCGAGCGGGCGCGGATCGCCTGCTTCGCCATGGTCTGCCACCATTGCGGGAGCGCCCACGTCGAGTTCTTCCCGAACGCGCGCCAGGAGAACCTCCTCATCGGGATGCTGCACGCGTTCTCGGCGCTGGGCGTGCCCGCGACCGTGCTCACCGACAACATGAAGAGCGTGGTCGTCCGCCACGGCTCGGTCGTCGCGACCGACAGGGCGGCCGCCTACGTCGGAGTCCTCGCCGAGCTCGAGGTCGCCGCGCACGCGGCCTACGACCCCAAGGACCGCTCCGAGGGGACCATCAACCGGGTCAACACCGTCCATTCGCTTCTCGGCGCCTTCATGGAGCCGTTTAAAGGCGTGTCGACGAAGCACCTCGATGCCTACCTCGCCTGGTTCAGGTGGTGCCGGACCTTCATGGCGACCGATTCCGGCACCGCCGAGTGCACGGTTGCGCGACAGCTCACCAACGGCGTGTGCAGGAGCCGCATCCGTGATATGTTCAACGTCCTGCCGCCCTACATGGACTACTGGGCCGAAGCCGCCGCATAGAGACGGTAGAATGGTCGCATCGCGATATACGAGGAAAGGTGCAGCCATGCCGTCGAACATATCGGCCACGACGATCCGGATCGACCCGGAGGCCAAAAAGGAGGCCACGGCCATCCTGGACGAGCTCGGCCTGTCCATGTCCACCGCCGTCAACGCGTTCCTCAGGGCGCCCGTCCGGGAGGGCGGGATGCCGTTCGAGATGAGGGTCAAGGCGCCGGCGCCCGACGGGAAGACGGCGAGATAGCCGGCAAATCGACTTGGGGCGATGGAGCCCTCACATTAACCCGACAGATCTTGAGCACATCGCCCCCTTGCCGGATTCAAACCCGGCAAGGGGGCGATTATCTTGCAATTTCAAAAAGATGATTGGGGAAGAATGTCAATCATGGTCTAACAGAGCCAAATCAATCCAACAGTATAGATAACGGGTAATGATTCGGGAACAGGGCGTTCGGCCAGATGGGACAGATAGATATGGAAAGAACGAACCCCTTCGGGGCACACAAGTAGAGACAAACAATGGGGTCGCTTCGAGAAGCGATGCTTTCGAAGCGACCCCATTGTTTGCACAGTTGACTTAGACGCTGAGACCAAGTTGAGTCAATCTTAGACTAGCAGAGAGAAGCGCCGCCCAAGTCATGTACTATCCGCTCCAACTCGACAATGTAGGACTCAACCGAATCATCCGATGGCGAGACTTCTGCTCGAATAATGTGATCCCATTTATACAGGAAATTTTCAACCTGTCGATCTGAGTCATTCTTCCACAGTGGAGCAAGTGCAATCAACGCCGCATCAAAAGGATTGGAGGAAAAATTATCAGCATCAATATAGCCACCCATACCGGCCCTGTCGCAGTCATATACAGTTCTAACTATTCTCTCCAATTCAATAGCCTGATTATGATTCATAAAATCACCTCCCTTTCTACTTTTGATACCCCAAAATAGAGAGGAAAAGAGTTTCGATAACATTTATCCGGTTGAAAATCATACACAAACGCTAAACATCGGTTGATTTCCGATCTTAGCCGATCGCATTGAACCGATAGGCCGTTCCGGCAGTTATCCGAACGCCCCCGCGGACCCCGCGGGCCCCGGGGGCGGCGTTTTCCCAGTTGGAGGAACGGTGGAGATGTGTTTCGAAGGGTTCGGAGGCCATGCTTCGCCCTCCGCCTGACACCGCTTCCCAGACCCAGTCGGACGTTCGGTCCGCCTATTCCGTTTTACCTTAAGGCTAGGCCAGCGGGGTATCGCCCATCTCGGCGCGCGCAGGCTCTATGAGCCCCGGCGTCAGGTCGAGCATGTCGACGGGTGTTAATGATCACTAAAAAGAGCTCCGCGTGATCGCCGGCAATCGAGCACCGTGAGCACTGAAACTGAGCAGTTTGAGCAGGAGGGCCGTACCCCGGGAACCGGGAGCGCGGCCCTCGCCATACGGTTTCCCCGGGCGGGCACTTTGGAGAGGCCGCCCGGGAAGGATGGGGGAATGACCGTGCCCCTGGACACAGTGAATGATATACGGTCGACGGAGGCGGCCGGGCGCCCGGGGTTCAAGATAGCCCGGGCACTTCACCTGAGCCGCAACACCGTGGCGAAGTACGCCGACATAGAGGACATGACACCCGCCGCGACGATACCCCAAAGGAGGGCAAGGCCGACGCTCGAGTAAATCTGAATCCACCCCATCCCCTCATCTATCGCCACGAGGAACTTAACCACTTCCCTGGTATGCACGCGAACTCCCGTCCGAACAATCGAATGACCCACCATAGTATCCGCGGCCCCCAAACAAGCAGCGAACTAGAACCGGACAGGAGAAAACAGTTCGCACAATTTAAGAAAGAAGCTTGACAGCATTGGAATGCAAAACGGCCGAACCGCAGTTCTTCCAATTGGATAGAAAAAGATATTGTAGAAAAACCTAGTAAACGAACCAGGAAATACGGAAACAGAATCAGCGTTGTGAACAACAAAAAGATGAGCCATTACCGTCCACATGAGGACAATGCGAAGTAATTCGATACGGGAATCTCGTATTTTTACCATAATGCCCCCAAGTAAAATCAAAGCCTAATAACACCTCGACCTAGAAGCGTTCGAGAATCTCCTCGGCATTCTCTCGCAGATAGATATCTAGGTCCGGCACGGCAAACTGCACGTAGCCTCTCTGTGGCGCCTGAATAACCTCTCTTTGTAGCAATTTAGCCCTAATAGAACTGATCTCATTGGTCTTTTTACCCATGCGCTTAGCGATCTCGGCTGATTTGGACTGTTGTTTGTCCTCGCACATCGCCAAAAGGTATTTGATATCGTTAGGCCCCAGTCCAGAAATCGCGGGCTCGTGAACAACATCGTGAAAACGAGCCTCTGCCAGCGCAATGCCTTCGGTGACGTCGCGCTCGCTCACGATGGCACTTTTGGCACGATGCAAGTTGGCGCGCTGCCAAATGGAGTAACCAACCAGTTGCACCAGATAGGCATAGCCCTTAGTGGCCTTAGCGGCTCTCGACAGAAGATTGTCCTCAATGGTCAAACCAGTCGCGACAAAGCTGTCGCCCATAGAGAGCGCTACCTCCACCTGGTTGATAGGCGCCAGGTCTTCGGGGAGGGCGCGACGTAAGAACGTAAGCGCCTTGCCGTTAATAAGATCCATAACGCCGGCGGGTAAGCCGGCAAAGGCAAGTGCAATATCTACTTTTTCCCCTATCAAAAGCTGAACCGTAGACGCAATGGCACGCATATCGTCAATCGGGGCGTCCTGAACTTCATCGATGGCAATAAAAAGGCCCTTGGATGACTTCGCTGCCGAACTCAGCAACTTTCTAAGGCTCGACTCTTTGGGCGCAACGTCGACTTTCGCGGAAACAAAGCCGGCGTTTACGCCGACCGAAGCATTAGTCGCAAGGGAAGAATCAGCAACCTGATCCCTCAAGTCCAGCAATAGGTTAGGGCCAGCAGAGACAATAGCGGTCTTCCATCCAAGCTCTCGAGCACGATCCCTAAGATCACAGAGCAAAACAGTTTTTCCGGAGCCCCTCGGTCCTGCGATGCGCATGAGCCTCGCAGGTGCACCAATTCCCGCATTCAAACTCTCGGTAAACTCAAGGGCAATATCATCACGACCAATTATGCGCGGAGGCTCAGCGCCGGCAGTGGGACGAAACGGGTTATGGAATGCTGTGGCGCTCACTTGTTTGCCTCTCAAGACAATCGATTATCGGTCAATCTTAGCTTTATAAGTTTATCGTAGACTATATCGAATTATATCGAGTTGTATAAGTCTGTATAAACGTATCGCGGAAGTATCGAGCTATCGTGAAGTATTGCAGCAAATCACCTAGACGTTGCTATCTTCTCAGCTCATATCGAAAGTAAGTTGAGGACTTCCTAGAATCCATTTTCTAAAGCGAGAAGTACTCACTCTCAGCGGATAAGTTCGGCCCCAACCACGGATCGCCCGTCAAGAAAAACTCAGGCCAGCGTTGCATGAACAGTGCTTGCTCGCGCTTCCAGCGACACATCTTTTCCTCGTTGGCCTCTTCCCTGCCGCGCGAGGTGAACTCGTAGTGATACAGCTCGGCATAGGGCGTAAAGATGGTACGGTAGCCTGCCTCCCATACGCGCAGGCAAAAGTCTGCGTCGTTAAAGCCGACGGCGAATTCCTCGTTATAGCCTCCGACCTGCTCAAAAACGTCGCGTCGCACCATCTGGCAGGCACCCGTCACGGCACTGAAGTTACCGGGGCGCACAGCGCGGGCAAGATAGCCCTCGCGCTTTGCCGAGAAGTCCTGGTTGGCATGGGCAAGTGCGCCACGCACGCCAACCACAATACCAGCGTGCTGCACCAGATGATCGGCAAAGTAAAGTTTGGCGCCCACCACGCCCGCATCGGGACGTTGCAGATAGCCCATCATCTCTTCGATAAAATCGGAGCTTATGACCTCGGTATCGTTGTTCAGCAGCAGCAGGTAGTCGCCCTTGGCGTGCTCCACGCCAAAGTTAATGATCTTGGAGTAATTGAACTCGCCCGGCCAGTACACAACGCGCGCGATGCCCTTGCCTTCGGATGCTGCAGCCACGCGCTCTGGCAGGGTTTCATAATACGCAAACGTCTCCGGGGCTACACTGTTGTTCTCCACCAAGACGATCTCGTAGTTGGTATACGTTGCCTTCTGGGCGATCGACATCACACAGGCGTCGAGCGTCTCAACGTGGTCCTTGGTGGGAATCACAATACTCACCAGCGGCGCAGGCTCCGGCAGCGCATAGCGCATGCGGTAGACAAACGGCGTCTCGGTCTCCTCGACCGTTCCGCAAATGCCCAGCGCGTTAAAGTGGCGCTGCAACGCAAGGCGGCCGGCCTCAATGGCGTACGGCTTGCTATCGGCAGAGCCATCGGCAGTTGAACCGGGATGCACGCGCCAGTGATACAGCACATGTGCAACATGCTCAAACCTCGCACCCGCCGCCAAGCAGCGGAGCGTCAAATCGTAATCCTGGGCGCCCGCGACGTCTTCCGGCGACATGCCAACACGATCAATGAGCGCCTTCTCCACCATCAGGAAATGCGTCACGCAGTTATGGCTATAGAGCAGGTCGAAGTTGAGCCGCGTCTTAAAGACCGGCTGGCCCCACTCCCCCGTTTTCTGGAACATGTCTTCATCGCAGAACAGGACCTGGGGACGTTCGCCCTCGGCAGCCTTGTTCAGCGCGGCAACATAGTGGAATAATGCGTCCGGTTCCAGAATGTCGTCATGGTCCAAGAACGCGATGTAGTCGCCCGTCGCTTGCTCAATACCAGCGTTGGTGTTGACCACAATGCCGCCGTTGCAGGGAAGATCGATGCGACGGATGCGCTCGTCGTGGGCGCCTGCCGCAAGGGTGGCCACCGCGTCCCATTCGGGCGAGGCGTCCATAAGGAGCAGTTCCCAGTTGTCATAGCTCTGGACTAGCACCGAGTCCAGCAGCTCGCGCAGGTAGACCCGATCAGTCTTGTAGCACGGCACCACAATGCTCACGAGCGGTCTATAGGCAAAGGCCGCCGAAGCGACACGCTGGCACGCCAAATCGGCCGGCTTTGCGCGATGCTGCTCAAACCAACGTCGATAAGCTGCATCGTCTGCACGCGCGTCCTTCATGCGATTCCAGCTGTCGTCGACCATGCCGTTGTACAGGCGGCCATCCATGGCGCAAAACCCGCTCTGGATCTGCTCCGTGGGATCGCTCACAATCGCGACAAAATCTCGTATATCCTGAGGCATCTCAACACTCAGATACGTTTTATTGACGCGGCATCCGTCCTGCTGCGGCACATCGACCTGCGACTCAAACACATGCACGGTGGCATCGATGGCGTTCATATGCGTATCGAAGATCAGGAGCTCAGGTGCGCACTGGGGGTCTCCCGCCCAGGTAACCTCATAGCGCCACACCGCGCCGGCGTCTGCCGGCAAATAGCGAATGGCATCGATCTCGTAGAGGCCGCAGTGTTCGCCACGCTGCGCATCGCGGATAAGCGCACACAGCGCAGGCTTAGCTTTGTAGTTAATCTTGGATTCCAGCTTGGCCACGCGGCTATCAAGGCGAATGGAGCCCAACCTTTGGTCACCGGATGCAAAAACGACATCCATCGACGAGCCATCCAAAAACGGAAGCACCAAGACGGCGAGCTCGCGCTCGTAATCAGAAACGGAAGGGCAAAGCGCCAGCACACGGCCATGGTCGACCGGGAGCACCAGCGACGGCACACAAGAACCGCTCGTCGTCGCATGGGCAAACGCTTGAGAACCCTCCCGCTCAATAAGCGCGGCGACATCCTGACCGGCAAAACGAAGCAGCACAAACAGACGGCCCTGACTGCGGCAAAGTGCCAAACGCTTGATACTCATCTACACTTCTCGCTTTCCCAGGGCGTTCGCTGCCATGCGCTTGCAGGCACCCAGACGCCCAAACCTCAAGACGTCGTAATCGAACATGAGCTTTTTGCACTCACGGGCATTGGGGGCCTTGCTGGTAAGCGCCGCACGCACCATAGCGGCAACAGAAGGAGCGCATTGTGCGAGCGCAGCATCGCTGCCCACGGCAGAACCGGCAAGCGCCGTGGCAACGGCGGCAAACACCTTGCCGCAGTCCGAACCCAGCAACCTGAGCGCATCGTACAGCACCAGATCGCAGAGGAAGTACGCCAGGTCCTCGGCATGCTGTACATCGAGGCCGTCGCGCTGCCAGTCAGCCATCACCGCGGAGTAAATCTTCACGTGCTCCAGCAGGCGCGTCTCGTCGTCATAGCGCATAGTGTCCATAAGCGAGCCCTTGCGCGCGACACGGTAGTCATACAGCTTGTTCGAGATAAGCGCGGTCTTACGCGAACGACCGTACACGGCAAAATCGAAGACCTGGTCCTCGCCATACTTGACGGTTTCGTCGAACACGATCCCGTTACCCAGCAAAAACTCACGCTTGCAGGCGGTGCGCCATGCAAAGGGGCGAGACGCTTCCTTAAACAGCAGGTCAGAGCTATAGCCTTCAAACGACACATCGCGCGGGCTCAGCACATAGTTAAGCCACGGATACCCCGCCTCCAGCGGATACGGATTCGCACCAAAGGTCAAAACAACGCAGTCCTCGCGCTCAAAGGCATCGACGATCACGCGGCATGCATCGGGCGTAAAGCGGTCGTCGGAATCCAAGAACGCAACGATAGGCGACGTGGACGCAGCGATACCCGCATTGCGGGCGCTCGACAGGCCGCCGTTCTCCTTATCGACCAGCGTAAAGCGCGCGTCCTTTTCGCAATAGGCAGCCGCAATATCGCGCGAACCGTCCGGCGAGCCGTCGTTGACCAGCACGCCTTCCCAATCGGGCATGTCCTGCGCAAGCAGGGAGTCCAGGCACCAGGCCAGGTACTCCTCCACGTTATAGATGGGAACGACAACGGAAATCTTGGGGGTAGCCATAGTCAAGTGCTCCTACTGTGCGACCGGAACGTCATCGGGGTGCGGATTATCACCGTAGGTGCGCTGATACGTCAGCACGCGCCAGACCAGCGGCAGGCCGCCGATCTTAAAGTAGTGCTTAAACGTATTGATCTTGCCCGGCTTCTTAAAGTCAAAGCGCGAATCGATATAGGCGCGGGGCGATTTGACCATCAGGCGCAAGTCGGTCTCGCCACGCGGATCAAACAGCGACAGGTCAAAGCGACCGGCATCCCAATCGGACTTGAGCTCGGGAGAGGCCTTCTCCCAAAACTGCTCGCGCAACTCATCGACCAGGCGCTCATCATTCCAACGGTACGTATCGACCTTCATGCGCATTAAAATGCCCTGGAGCTGAGCCTTGAGCTCGGGACGCTCGTCCAAAAAACGTTGCATCTCGGCATATTCATCGCAAACGCAAAACACCTTGTTGGGCGAATTAACGGAGCTCTTCTCGTTATCCTGGCGATAGCACAAAATGGGGTCCGCGATAAACGCGGCACGCTCGGCGCATGCCCAGACCTTAAAGTTAAAACCCGCATCCTGATACGAGGCACCCGGCGTGGGAAGGAACCGAATCTGATTGTCGTTGAGGAACTCGCGCCGATAGATAGCCGACCAAATGGAAGGTTTGCGGTAGAAGATGCCCGGGCGATCGACGGGGCGATACGCGGCGCCCGTCATATGCTCGTCGACAATCCCAAACAGCTCACGGCGCTCGCTGGGCGTGGACCAATACAGGTAAAAGTCGCCCTTTACCACATCGGCATGTTCAGCATCGGCCTTGGCGACCAGCTTTTGGAGCGAATCCTCAAACATAAAGTCATCGGACTCAAGGATGCCCACGTACTCGCCGCGCGCCATCTCCAGGCCGCGGTTCATCGAGTCGCCATAGCCGCTGTTGGCCTTATCGATCATCTTTACACGGGGGTCGCGCTCCATGTACTCGCGGATGATATCCGGCGAGCTATCGGTGGAGCCGTCGTTGATACAGATGATCTCGATGTCCCTGAGCGTCTGCGCCACGGCAGAATCGAGGCACTCGCACAGATAGCGCTCGACATTGCAAATGGGGACGAGCAACGAAACTTTAGGGGTATCAGAGTTCTGCAAGAGAACCTCCTGTTGAATAGCGTGTAACAGGGTTATTTTAGCAGCCGAGTTGCGGCGGGCGGCAGCGCTTGGAATTAGAGAAAGCGCTCCAGGCAGGCTTTGAGACCGCGAGTCGAAAGATAGAACAGCGTGGCGTCTACCATCGAAACGCCCGAGGTCGCCGCAACGAGCTTGTGGGCAACACGGCGAACGGCGCCCTTAGCAGGCATATCCGCCCACTCCGTTCCCAAAAACGTGGTGAGGTCCATGTTGACGCGAGCCGCCACGCGATGGAAGTCATCGGCATCCAAGCGCGCCAGGTCGAACACAATGAGGTCCAAAAACCAAGTTATCAGCTCGCCGGGACACAGGTCCAAAAGACCGTAGGCTGCCCAGTCCTCCAAGACCTCCTCGAGCATCCTCATGTGGGCGTCAAGCTTTTTGGCGCGAGCCTCGGCACTGTTGAACTCGTGCGTCGCCGATTCGCTCTCCATCACGTAGTGGTAGAACTTGTCCGGCATGACGACGATCTTGCGGGCAAGCGCATAAGCCGCAAATTGGAAGACGACGTCCTCGCCCAAAGCCAAACCGGGGGCGAAGCGAATGCCTTCGCGATTGAGCAGCTCGCGCGAAAAAGCCGCACGACAGGCATAGGGCTGCGCATTCGAATGGAACAGCAGTTGGGGATCACGGGCGCCGAAGGTACCGGCTTTGGAGCTCATGAGTTGCTGGACGCGTTTGGGGGCAGCATCGGCAGGTTCACAGACGCCGCCAAAAACGGTGGCCTCGGCATCTGCAGACTCCATGGCATGCAGCACGCGCTCGACCGTCTGGGCATCAATGTAATCGTCGGCGTCCACAAAAAAGACGGTCTCGCCCTCGGCGGCATCGATTCCGGCATTTCGAGCACACGAGACGCCCGCGTTTTCCTGGTCAATCACCAGTACGCGATCGTCGGCCTGCGCGATCTGGCGCAACACGTTCAACGAATCATCAGTCGAACCGTCGTTGACGCAGACAACCTGAATCGAGCGCTCGGACTGGGCCAACAGCGAATCGACGCATCGCTGAATGGAGCGCGCAGAGTTGTAAACGGGGACGACAATGGTAGCTTTAGGACACGAGGCCTCTCCCATGCCGACCTACCCCCTCAGCGATTCGATGAGGAAGGCGGCGACCACGCCTGGGCCTCCAACCGAGGCGTAATACTTAGCACGCCCCAAGGCACCATCCGTCGCAAAACTCGGATGCTCGTCAACCCAGCCCTCAGGATCTTTGAGGATGGCAGCGAGATTTGCGCGCTTCCACGGCTTGAGATCGTCAAGCGAAAACTCCCCCGCGTCCAAGGCCGCTTGGAACTCCTTGGCCATCTGAACCAGGAACTCCTTATAGAACTTAGGCGCTAGACGCACGTAGTTCCACATGTACGAATCGTACTTAATGAGCTGATTGAACTTGAGCATGCGCGCGACGTCATCACTTGCGTGGTCACGGGCATAATCCTCTCGAATCCAACGCTCAATCTCGGCATACTCGGTATTGACGCAAAAGACCTTAGCCGAAGAATTGACCGAGGAATTCTCGTTGTCCTGGCGATAAGACAACACGGCATCATGAAGGTAAACAGCCTTATCGGCGCACGCGATCACCTTAAAGGCGAATGACGTGTCCTGAAAGGATGCCCCCGGAGTCGGCAGGAACTTAATGCCGTTGCGCTCAAGAAAATCGCGACGGTACACGGCCGACCAAATCGACGGCTTTTGCTTAAAGAACTGCGTCGTATCGCTCGGGTGCACCGGCTTGCCACAGTCCTTGGCTTTAAACATCTCGTGCAGCGAACGGCGCTCCTCGGGCTTAGACCAGTAGAAATCAAAGTTCGCCTTCGCGAAGTCGGCATTATTGCTATCGGCGGCCGAGACAAGCTTTTCGAGTGCGTCGGACGCCATAAAGTCATCGGACTCCAAGATGCCCACGTACTTGCCGCGCGCCATCTCCAGACCGTGGTTCATCGAGTCGCCGTAGCCGCTGTTGGCCTTGTCGATCATCTTGACGCGCCTATCGTGCTCCATATACTCGCGAATAATCGCCGGCGAGTTGTCGGTCGACCCGTCGTTAATGCAGATGATCTCAATATCCTTGAGCGTCTGTGCCAGGGCGGAATCGAGACACTCGCGCAGGTAGCGCTGAACATTGTAAATGGGAATAAGCAGCGACAGAACAGGGCTGCCAGAGACGTTAGTAGACAAATGTGCTCCTTAGGAAATACCTGTCGTTTCATGGTATCAAAGGGTCAGCGCGCCAGCGGGCGTTTATATAATCTATGGAGCTCGCAGAGGCAAACTGATACGAAAGGACGTCATGCAGCCCAAAGCCGCACGCAACATATCCATCGAGGCCTTGCGCTTGGTCGCAGTCGCCGGTATCGCGGTGTTTCACACCTTTCAGTGGACCTTCCAAGCGACCTGCGTCGGCTTGCCGGAATACGCGCCGCTTGCCGCCTTCCCCCATTCCGGCGTGCTTGGTTTTATTAACTTGCTAGGCTGCTGGGCCAACGAGGCCTTCTTTATGATCTCGGGCTATTTTCTCATCGCCTCAGCCGCGCGTGCTTGGGACGGTGGAACAACGTGGAAGTCGCAAATGCAACGGACGGCGCAGCGTCTGGGCAAGGTCGTTATGCCCACTGCGTTTTATTGCGTCGTGGCGCTCGCGTGGTCCACGGTCGTCTCTCCCATTCCCGATGTTACCCTCAGCACGCACTACTGGTACACGCTAGGCCTTGAGTTTATCTGGGTCTATGCCGCCACGGTCTTCATGGCGCCATGGTTTGGACTGGCTAAGAGTCGACTCTCCCAGAAGAGCTACACGACGACGGTCATCGCCGTTGGCATCCTCGCATTTGTTGTTAACGGGTATATAGCCGCCATGAGTACGACAAGCACCGGCGAGTTTTCTTGGCTCCAGAAGCTCATGAGCGCTGCCACGTACGTAATCGCGTTTTTGATCGGCGGTCTGCTCCGCGACGTTACCGATGTCATGGATTCGGACAGGGCGGGCGCCTTGGGCATGCGGTCGCTCGCTGCGATTTTGGCGCTCGCCACCATCCTGGAAGGAGCACTCTCCTTCACCGGCAACCTCACGGCGATGGCAGTCCTCTCCTACAAATCGACCTCGTTGATCTCGTTTGCCCTCGCTGCCGCCTCCTTGCTCTTTGCGGCTACCCGACGCAGGGCCTTAGGCAATCCGCGGAATGCAGGTGTCATCGTCACCTTATCGACCGCCACGCTCGGTTTCTATGTGATGCAGTCGCTCACCAGTAGCCTGTGGCGTCCCGTCTTCAACACCCTGCTCGCAAACATACTGGTCAGCCAAAACAGCCCGGCAGCTATATGTATCGTCACGGGTACCGTCATTAGCATCGTCTTTGCTCTGGCGCTTCTCATCATCGATGCAGCTAGAAGCCTTATCGCTCGCTAGCTCAAGCGGCAATAGACACGCTGCCGTCAGACGCCAAAGCCGCTACACCCGTGGCAGGTTCCTGCGTTTTATTCAAAGCTTGCCGACAAGGTGCGGTGAGCCTTTACAATAGAACAGTCCCAAGGACGTATTCGATAGCTTCCGCGCAGCGCTCGCCCGCCGCGCGTGAAAGGATATATTGCCCCATGCCTTCAACCCTTCCCGCTCCCATCGATAAGCTCGCCATCGTTGTCGTTACGTACAAGCGCCAGGAACTCCTGGCCAACCTGTTCGACTCCATGACCGAGCTCACGGCAACGCCCTGGCGCATCGTGATTGTCGATAACGAGAATTCGCGCGAGACCGAGGCCATGTGCACCGCATTCAACGAGCGCCTGGCCAGCCTGTGGGGCATCGACACCGAGCAGCCCGACGCGCAGGGCGGCACCGACCGTGTCATCTACGCCCCGCAGCTCGAAAACGGCGGCGGTGCGGGCGGCTTCTCCGCTGGCACTAAATGCGCCTACGATCTGGGGGCCCAGTGGTTCTGGGTGATGGACGACGACGTGCTCGTCATCCCCGAAGGCATCGAGCGTCTTGCCAAGTGGACCGACCGCTACGATGTCATCCAGGGTTCGCGCCTGGACTTTGACGGCGGCGCTTTCTTTTGGCAGTACCAGCTCATCCTTTCGCTCGGCATCCCTAACCCCATCGCCAAGTGGGACTTGGGGCCCGAGGGCTACCGCACCATGAACCAACTGTGCTTTGAGGGCGGCATGTTCTCGCGCCGCGTGGTCGACAAGATTGGCCTGCCCGACGCGCGCTTCTTTATCTACGGCGACGATGCCTGCTACGGCTACGTGGCCAGCCAGCACTTCCCCGCCGCCGTGGTTGCCGACGTGGTGCTCAAGCGCGCCCGCGCCGTCTCCAACTGGGATATCGCCGGCAAACGACAGCTCAACTCCACGAGCGACACCAACCGCTACTACATCATGCGCAACCGAGGCTTCCTCGCTCGCTATATGCAGATCTACGGTGACTACCACCCCATGCTGTTCCGTCTGGGCAATGCCGCGACCTTCTGCAAGGAGTTCATTCGTCTGGCAGCAGTCGACAAATGCTTTAAGACCGGCATTCCGGCGCTGCGCCGCGGCATGAAGGACGCCCGCAAGATCGTTAAGGATCCCAACTGGAAGCCCATGCCGCCCCTGAAGGACGCCGAGTAGTAAAGGGCTTTCGCCCGCCGCTACAGTCGTTGACACACCACGGACACACGCTGACCGTCAAAGCCAAAGCCCCAACGCATGCGCCCGACGGCGGGGCGCGGCACGCGGATATCATCGATGCCGTCGCGCTCTATGTCGAGCAGCGCCTGAACCGCCAACAGTTCCAGGCCCAGGGCATCGACGCCAGGGTCGTACAACATGTTGACCGTAATGAGCGGTCGCTCATCGAGCATGCCGAGCGTGTCGGCCACGTCAAACACCCGACCGGTGGGAATCACCTGGATATCCCAGCGATCCGAGACGCCACTTCGCTTGGAGCTGGGATTGCAATAGCCGGGCAGTCCAAAGCAGAGCCCCTGAAGCGCCAGATGATAGGCTGTCGGCATATCTGATTGGCCCACATCGATGCCCAGATCGCTGATAGCACAGCTCAAAGCTTGCTTTACAGTGTCCTCGTCTCCTCGACACAGCCCGTCATGGAACGAGTCGATAACTCCAACGTCCTCAACGGCGCACTCAAACCATTCCAGAATTACAAGACGGAGCGCCTGACGCACTTCGTTATTAGGCAGACGCAGGGAACGAAGGCACGCGCCGTTTTCCGAATGCCCCGTCATGTCCGTCGTAAGAAATCCAGACAGATACAGCGCTGTCCAGATATCTTCGGGCTTGGCGGCATCGGCCTCCTCGGCATGCACATGCACTGGCACCTCAATAAACCCATGCGCCTCAAGTAAATCGAACAATGCGGACAGGCGCATGAGATTCCAGTCGCCGACGCATGCGCTCAGACGGTCGGCGTAACCATACAGATCTGCCCGAACGGGCGCGACGCAACCGCGATGTGCGTAGTCCACCACGCGCTCCGGGCTCGAGCAATAAAAACCACCAAGCAGATAGCCCTCGAGCCACTCACGCGCGTCATCCAGACAGCCGTTGCGACCGATGCAATCCAACAGCACTTGGACTTCGTCGTCCGAAAAACCGAACCATCGATCACACCAACTCGACAACGCTGTCGCCGACCGATAGGAAACCCCACGTTGGGACAACGCAAACTCGGCATGACCGGGGCGTTCGCACATCAGACACGTCAATCGCAACGAGTCGCCGGCATCGGCAATGGTGTCGAACAACATTCGGCTGAGCGACTCTAGGGAATCCACGCTACCGTCGTCCTTAGCGTCCAAACGCTTTGGACATACCGCGTCGTAGTCGTCTATCAGAAGAACAACCTGCTCATCGAAAGCTGCCTGGAGCAGTTTAATAAGCACGCCAAGCGCCGCATCGATCTCCTTATCGCTGGCCACCCCACGCGCCGCCCTCTCGATAAGACGAACCTCACGTCTTGACAGATCAGGCGCGGCAAGCAGCGGCAGTAATCGGGCGCACTCGCGCACGACAGCCCCGCGAATTGCTGCCGCAGCACCAGCGCCATGCCTCGAAGCGGCAGCTGTAAAGTCGAGCATGATGACCGGATAACTCGCGTACTCATCACGATAGCGACCGCCGCCCGCCTGCCAAATCTGGGTACCAGCGAACAGGCTTCGATCCGGCAGCCGGCGATCAGGTCGTTCCAAATAGCACTTGAGCATCGATAAATTCATGCTCTTGCCAAAACCCTTGGGCCGACAGCAAAGCGCAACAGGTGCTTCACTGTCCAATATATCGGCAATAAACATAGTCTTATCGACGAGTAAACACCGATTGATTGCATCGGAAAAGTCGTGTGCATCAACCGGTAGAGCTGCGCTATCCGCATGATTGAGCAACCGTGCACCAAACGCATGAGTAAAACCACAATTCACCTGTTCAGACACCGTAAACTCTCCTTCTAACGCAGCACGATGCCCATTGTAGCGAGCGGGTAGAGCGCAACAATATCGACATGCAAACGTTTCGGGCAGCGGTAGCAACAGCCCCCCGAGGGGGCATAACAAATCGTTGCACAACAAAAAAAGGGGGGGCCGATGCCGCCGCACCGGACCCCGTCCCAAACTCTTATAGAAAACGATCTGGAAGATTACTCCTCCAAGCCGTCCTCCCCAGAAGCCTTCTTCTGCTGATCGAGCTTATGCTTACCACTTACGATAGACGTAGCGCCCAGTGTGGCCAAGCTTGCACTGGCAAGGCTCGCCATCACAATCAGATCGCCCGTCTTGGGCATGTTGCCGCCCGAGGACTTGGTAGTTGTAGTCGTCGTGGTCGTGGTGGTCACCGTTTTGGAGTCATTTTGCTCTTGGACCTGGTTGTCAGCACCGCTCTTGTCGTCGTCTTCGGACTGTTTCTTTTCGCCCTCGGCCTTGCTCTTGTCCTTCTCCTCAGATTCAGACTTCTTATCCTCGTCCTTCTTCTGTTCGGACTTGTCGCTCTTCTCCTCAGAGCTAGAACCCTTATCGGATTCGGTCTTCTCGGAAGCCTTGTCCTTGGAGTCGCCCTTTGCGGCTTCGATCTTTTCCGTGGAAACCTGATCAGAGTTGCCCTTGTTCTGGGTCGAGCCGTTATTGACGCCAGCCATCAGCGAAGAGCCCAGCGTAGAACCAAGCTGCTCGGAGAAAGAAGGCTTCTTGTCCGGCGAAGCAACGGGAACGTCCGGCGCCTTATTCGAGTCATCCTTGGAAGCATCGGAACCAGGGTTTGCGTCAGAGCCGGAGCCGTTGTTAGAGCCGGTGCCAACGGACGAATCGATCGAGCCGGTGGATGGGTTAGAGGTGCCAGCGCCGGTCGAACCAGAAGCGTCGCTGTCCGTATTGCCGGCAGAGCTTGAAGACGAATCGCCCGCAGCAGAGCCGTTTGAATCGGAGCCGTTCGAGGTGGAGCCGTTGTTGGTAGTGCCATCAGCAGAGCCATCACCGTCAGCACCGGTCGAGGGCGCATCCATCCTGTCATCGTTGGCATCGTCGCTCGAGTCGTCATTCGAATCAGGCGTCGGCGAGGGCGCCGGCGTAGGTTCGGGCTGCACGGGCGTCGCAGCGGCAGCGGCCTCGTCCTCGGCGATATAAACCAAACAGTCCTTCAGCTCGTTGCGGTAGCGGTTCTTCCAGCCCTCATGATACTGGGGCTGGCTCGAATACTTGGTCGCCACGTTATTGACCACACTGTTGGAAAGCGCCGTCACAAACTCGCGATCAGTCATACTGTTAGAAAGGTTTGCCCAACGGAAGAAGTCCCTGCAACCACCGGTGCCGCACATGTTGGTGATGCTCCACACCATGCCCTTAACGCAATCGGCACGGCCCGAAATATCAATGCCCAGGCCGCTCTTGAGCCACGCCTCGGTCACCGCATAGTACGAGTTGTACGCATACGCATCCTGCAGAGCCGAGAACTCAACAGGGTCGGTGTTATAAGCACCTTGGAAAGCCTCCTGCGCAATACGGCCCAACTCGGTGAGCTGGCCGTTCTCGTACATGGCATTGCTCGTGTTGGAAATCTCGCTGCCGCGATCAATCGCATCCTTGAGCATGCTGTATTTTTCGGGGTTGTAGTTGTAGGCCTGCTTCATAAACGGAATGAGCGACCATCGACGGTCGAACTGGTAATAACCCAGCGCGTTATAGCCGTCGCCATACGAAAAGCCCTGGTTATAGTTGCCATGGCTCTCGTACTTGGTAAAGTACTTCATCTCGGGGGTCACGTTAACAAACGAAACGCCCTGGACCGACCTCAGCACGCCCGAGAAGGACTGCTGGGTATAGAGACCCTTATCGATATCGGTCGCATCCGAGGCAACGCCCGGCGTGGGCTCCTCGGCAGCGGCGGGTGCCGGCACGGAAACGGCGCCAAACGAAAGCGCCAGCGTCAGGCCCGCGACAATAGCAGAATGCTTGCGCTGCATAAGATCCTCCCTGCATTGGTGTAGTTAAAGTGCAGTTTGCAAAGATAGAATTAAGTATTGCAGCTCACCCGTTGTTGCACAACAACCCCTCGGTAAACGGCAACAACCCTCCGCGAAATCTTAAGGAATTGCGCTAAACCTACAGCTTGATGTTGAAGTTGACTTCGGGGACGGCGGCCAGGTCGGCCAACGTCACGCCGTCGACGTACTTTTCGATCACGTCGTCCAGGCCGCGCCAGAACTTGACGGTTGAGCACAAATCGCTGCGGGTGCAGCTGTTGTCGATGCCGTCGCACGCCACGGGCGCCGTGCTGCCCTCGACAGCGCGCAGGATGTCGCCAGCACGCACCTCGGCGGGGTCCTTGGCCATCATGTAGCCACCGCCTTTGCCGCGCACGCTCTTAAGCAGGCCCGCCTTCATGAGCGGACGAACCAGCTGCTCCAAATACTTTTGCGAGATATGTTCACGGTCGGCAACCTCGCGCAAAGCAATCTTGCCCTCGGCGTCACCCAGCGCCGCGATATAGATCATTAACCGGAGGGCATAGCGGCCCTTAGAAGAAATGAGCATACCTACCCTCCCGTCGCATCTGGAACAACATAACCAGGTTTGTTTGTCCCAAATCTTAAGTAAGTGGGACAAACACAACAGGTTATTTTGTCCCAGAATTTGAAAAGTCGAGTGGATTAGTCGGGTTTTCCCTTGACTAACGCCGAACCCATAGTAACTTTATTCCGAGAAGATTCCTAGGGTTTAGTACACCTATGAGTACACCATATACAGAGAGGGACAGCATGAGCGCAAATCCGCTGCTTTCCATCGAAGGTCTCACCGCCTCCGTGGACGAGAAGACCATCCTCCACAATGTCAACCTCAACGTCGCCGCCGGCGAGACCCACGTGCTGATGGGCCCCAACGGCGCCGGCAAGTCTACCCTCGGCCACCTGGTCATGGGCGACCCCGTCTACACGGTCAACGACGGCCGCATCGTCTTTGACGGCCAGGACATCACCGAGCTCACCACCGACAAGCGCTCGCGCGCCGGCCTGTTCCTGAGCTTCCAGGCCCCTGTCGAGATCCCCGGCGTGCCACTGTCGAGCTTTTTGCGCGCCAGTATCGCCGGCCGCCCCGGCCTGGAGATGAAGGGCAAGGAATTCCGTCGTCGCGTCAAGGAGCTCGCGGCCGAGCTTAACATGGATACCGCCTACCTCAACCGTGAGCTGGGCGTGGGCTTCTCGGGCGGCGAGAAAAAGAAGGTCGAGATGCTCCAGCTTCTGCTGCTGCAGCCCAAGCTCGCCATCTTGGACGAGACCGACTCCGGCCTGGACGTCGACGCCCTGTCCACCGTCAGCCACGGTATGGACGCCTACCGCAAGAGCTGCGACGGCTCCATGCTCATCATCACGCACAACACGCGCATCCTGGAGCACCTGGATGTCGACCGCGTCCACGTTATGGTCAAGGGCCACATCGTGCGCGAGGACGATGCCTCGCTGATCCCCTGGATCGACAAGAACGGCTTTGAGACCTTCGAGCGCGAGGCCGCCGAGCAGCGCGCCCAGGCCGAGGCCGCCGCTGCCGAGCAGCAGGCGTAAAGGGGCGACGCAATGACCAAGAACCGCACCGAGGTCGCGGACATCGACCGCAGCCTCTACGACTTCACCTATGGCGAGGAGGGATTTGAGCGCCTCGACGCCGGCATCACGCCCGACATCGTGCGCGAGATCAGCGCCAAGAAGGACGAGCCGCAGTGGATGCTCGACCTGCGCTTAAAGTCCCTCGATATCTTTAATCGTTTTCCCGACCCGACGTGGGGCCCCTCCATCGAGGGCCTGGACATGGATAACATCGTCACCTATGTCAAGCCCAACACCGACCAAAAGCACGACTGGGAGTCGGTGCCCGACGACATCAAGAGCACCTTTGAGCGCCTGGGCATCCCCGAGGCCGAGCGCAGCTATCTGGCAGGCGTCGGCGCGCAGTACGACTCCGAGCTCGTCTACCACAACATGCAGGACACGGCGTCTAAGATGGGCATCGTCTACTCCGGCATCGAGGAGGCCCTGCACGACCCGCAGTGGGAACCGCTCATCCACGAGAAGTTTATGACGCTCATCCCGCCCACCGACCACAAGTTTGCGGCCCTGCACGGCGCCGTATGGTCGGGCGGCTCGTTTGTCTACGTGCCCAAGGGCACCAAGCTCGACTTCCCGCTGCAGAGTTACTTCCGCCTTAACGCCAAGGGCGCCGGCCAGTTTGAGCACACGCTCATCATCGTCGAGGACGATGCCGACCTGCACTTCATTGAGGGTTGCTCCGCGCCCAAGTACAACGTGGCCAACCTCCACGCCGGCGCCGTCGAGCTCTTTGTGGGCAAGCGTGCGCACCTGCGCTACTCTACCATCGAGAATTGGTCCAAGAACATGTACAACCTCAACACCAAGCGTGCGCGCGTGGACGAGGACGGCGACATCGAGTGGATCAGCGGCTCCTTCGGTAGCCACGTGGGCTACCTCTACCCCATGAGCGTGCTCAGCGGACGCCGCGCCCGCTCGAGCTTTACCGGCATTACCTTTGCCGGCGCCGGCCAGAACCTGGATACCGGCTGCAAGGTCGTGCTCAACGCGCCCGATACTTCGGCAACCGTCGAGACCAAGGGCATCTCCAAGAGCGGCGGCATCCAGACCTTCCGCAGCTCCATCGTGGCCACGCCCAAGGCCGAGGGTTCCAAGGCAACCGTGAGCTGCCAGTCGCTCATGCTCGACGACCAGAGCCGCTCCGACACCATCCCCGCCATGGACATCCGCGCCAAGAATGTCGACATCGGCCACGAGGCCACCATCGGCCGTATCGGCGACGATAAGGTGTTCTACCTGATGAGCCGCGGTATCTCGGAGGAAGAAGCCCGTACCATGATCGTCAACGGCTTTGCCAACCCGGTCTCCAAGGAGCTACCGCTGGAGTACGCCGTCGAGATGAACAACCTGATCAAGCTCGAGATGGAAGGAGCGATCGGATAATGAAACAGACCACGAACACCGCTGCTACCACCCTTGAGCAGGTCAATGCGATGCCGGCTGCCACATGGGGCTGGCTGAAGATGAACCAGACCAAGCTCGAGCTCTCTGACGAGCTTGCCGCCGCTCCCGCCGAGACCGTTAAGGTTGAGGGCTTGGACGAGCAATTTGCTGGCGTGGCAGACGCGTTCGACGCCGCCATGGACGCCATGGCCGAGCGCTTCCCCGAGCGCCGCGCCTCCGCGCCCGGCGATGCCGCCGACCGCGCCCGCATCACGCCCGAGACCGAGCTCGACGTGCCCGCCACCTCCGTCTACCAGGCCGGTGCCATTAAGCTGGAGGAGGAGCTCTCCCCCGCTGAGGCCTTCGAGACTGGCATGGGCGAGGCTGCCTACACCTACCTGGCCGACCACGCCACCAAGCGCGTCGTCATCGATGTGCCCGCATACAAGCACGCCACGGTTACCGTGCGTGTGAGCGGTGTCGATGCCGCCGCGGCCATCGCCGCCATCGACGTCGTCGTCCGTCCCCAGTCGACGCTCGACCTGCAGATCACCCTGGACTCCCCCGTTGCCGGCGAGGGCGTCGTGGGATCCGTGCTGCGCGTGTGCGCCCACGAGTACGCCACCGTCAACGTGGCCTGCACGCAGACGCTCGACGATAGCTGGATCGCACTCGACGATACCGGCCTGTTCCTGGACGAGGGCGCGCGCGTCAACGTGCAACACACCGTCCTGGGTGCCGGCGCCAGCGCCACCGGCCTTGCCGGCGACCTGCTGGGCGATACCGCCAAGGTCACCATCGATACTGACTACCTTGGCGCCCGTGAGCAGGTGCGCGACTTTAACTACGAGCTGCGCCACCGCGGTCGCAAGACCGAGTGCGAGATCGACGCCAACGGCGTGCTGACCGGCACGTCCAAGAAGGTCTACCGTGGCACCATCGACCTCGTGCACGGCTGCAAGGGTGCAACCGGCACCGAGCGCGAGACGGTGCTTTTGGCCAACAAGGGCGTCGACAACAAGACTATTCCCGTCATTCTCTGCGACGAGGACGACGTCGCCGGCAACCACGGCGCCACCATCGGTCACGTCCGCGACGAGCAGCTGTTCTACCTCGCCTGCCGCGGTCTTGACCAAAACGCCGCCGAGGACCTGTTCATCCGCGCCAAGCTGGAGGACGCCGCGCTTTCCGCCACCGACGAGCGCACCCGCGCCGGCATCGTCCGCCTGGGCAACAACCTGATCGACAACTTTGAAGAGGAGCTCGCATGATCGACACCGAGCACGTTAAATGCGACACCTGTACCGCACCGGAGCCTATGGAGCTCGACGCCAGCGACGAGGCCTCGCGCGGCTGGCCTACCGTCGACATCGAGACCAATCCCTACAAGGCGCAATTCCCGCTTTTCCAGCAGCACCCCGAGATCGCCTTCCTCGATAGCGCCGCCACCGCGCAGCGCCCCGCCTGCGTGCTTGACGCCGAACGCGACTTCTACCAGCGCATGAACGCCAACCCCCTGCGCGGCCTGTACTCGCTGTCCGTCGAGGCAACCGACGCCATCGCGAAGGTCCGCCAGCAGATCGCCGACCTCATCGGCGCCTCACAGGCCAACGAGGTCGTCTTCACCCGCAACACGAGCGAGTCGCTCAACCTGGTCGCCAAGAGCTTTGCGCCCACAGTGCTCAAACCGGGCGACGAGGTCGTCATCACCATCATGGAGCACCACTCCAACCTGATTCCGTGGCAGCAGGTCTGCCGCGAGACCGGCGCCAAGCTCGTCTACCTCTACCCCACCAAGACCGGCCAGCTCACCACCGAGGAGGTTCTTGCCAAGGTGGGTCCCAAGACCAAAATTCTGGCCGTGGGTCAGGTTTCTAACGTGCTGGGCGTCGAGAACCCGGTCAAGAACCTCGGCAAACTCGTGCACAAGTACGGCGGCTACCTGGTCGTCGACGGTGCGCAGTCGCTGCCGCACATGCCGGTCGATGTGGCCGACCTGGGCGCCGACTTCTTTGCCTTTAGCGCGCACAAGGCCATGGGCCCCATGGGCATCGGCGTGCTGTGGGGCAAGATGGACCTGCTCAACGCCATGCCGCCCATGCTCACCGGCGGCGAGATGATCGATTCGGTCACCGAGCAGGACGCCGTCTGGGCGCCCGTCCCCGAGAAGTTCGAGGCCGGCACGCAGGACGCCGCCGGCATATTCGCCACGGGTGCGGCACTCGACTACCTCGTCAACACGGTTGGCTACGAAAACATCCAGGCACGCGAGCAGGCACTCGTCCACTACCTGATGGGCGAACTCATGCAGCTCGACTTTGTCCAGATCATCGGCTCCATCTACTGGGACAACCATCACGGCGTCGTCAGCTTTAACGTCAAGGGTATCCACCCGCACGACGTCGCGAGCATCATGGACATGGACGGCGTGTGCATCCGTGCCGGTCACCACTGCGCGCAGCCGCTGCTTACCTGGCTGGGCGTCGAGAACCTCGCCTGCTGCCGCGCCAGCGTGGCCTTCTACAACGACAAGGCCGACATCGATAAGTTCATCGCCGGCCTGCATCACGTTTGGAGCACGTTCAATGGGTAATCTGTACACCTCCACCACGTTTATGGAGCACAACTCGCACCCCGACTACAAGTACGAGATGGATGCCCCCACGCACGAGCACGACGGCATCAACCCCAGCTGTGGCGACGAGCTCACCTTGCAGCTGCGCGTCGAGAACGGTGTGATCGAGGAGGCCTCCTTTACCGGTCATGGCTGCGCCATCAGCCAGGCCAGCGCCGACATCATGGCCGACCTCATCACCGGCGAGACCGTCGAGGAAGCTCACCGCCTGGCAGAGCTCTTCCTCGCCATGATCCGCGGCGAGCAGCTCTCCGAGGAAGATCTGGAAGACCTGGACGAAGCCGCCCAGCTCCAGGACATCTCGCACATGCCCGCCCGCGTCAAATGCGCCGAGCTCGCCTGGCGCACCCTCGACGGCATGCTCACGGGACAAAATAATCAGTAGTATTTGTCCCAAATCTTAAGAATTTTGTTGGCCGAATCGCTTGACTAAGAGTGGTTCGGCCATTTTCTATTCCGAGAGCTCGGCCTGTGCCTTCACCCGCGCATAAGCGCGCACAATACGAGAGACGGTACTTTTGCCAATCCCGGTATAGCGCTCAATCTGGCGCACCGTGAAACCGGCATCGTGCAATCCAAAAATAACGGTATCGCGCTGCGCCGGCGGTGCGGCTTTAACCCCGCGAAGCGGAACCCCGAGTTCCTTAGCCATCTTGCCGGCAAAGGCGTGGCGTTCCCACTCCGTCTCTTTCATATCGCCCAGCGCTGGCTCGCCGCCGTCGGGCGTCGAAAGTGAATAGGCAATAAAGCCCTCGGCAGAACCAAAGAGCTCAAGCACGCAAGAAGGATCAGAAAATCCCCTCGCGACATCAGCCGCGTCACCGTCGTAAGCGCGCAAATGCTCCGCAAAGCTGCTCCAGGGATAACGCTCGATTAGGCCAACGCCCGCCTCCTGTGGATCGGCGTGTACGGAGCGAATAGCCTCCATCACCTGCCAGTCGGTATCGAGCGAGCGCCGGTCAAAACGGTTCTGGAACAGATGACCTGTGCGCCCCGTGCGTTTATTGAACCGCCGCGCGTACGTCAAAAGCAGCCGGTGCATCGCCGCGCTCATCGCGTCCTCGTAATCTGCCAGCACCAGATGCACGTGATTGCCCATAAGACACCAAGCGATAACCGTGACGCCTGCCTCCCGGCAGCAGTCGCGCATCAACTCCAAAAACTCCCACCGGTCTTCATCGCCCTCAAAGATGAGCTGCTTGCCCGTACCGCGGGCACAGACATGGTAAAAGCCGGTAACCGTTCTCCAAACGCGCTGCATGGCGCTCCCTTCGCCGGGATCTGCTTGCCATCCAATACAGCACGATTGAAGCGTGCCATCAAAACATCCACGCAAAACAATAGACTCGCGCGGCCAAAGGCAGTAAATAGGCGGCGAACGGCACCGTTGCAACAGGTCAGCCCCTGCAACGCTTACAAGAGCTGACCAAAAGCTTGCCCAAGACGAACCCCCTCTACGGAAGTTCGCGACCACAGAACATAGAGTTAAACCGTTTCAATTTAAACTTCCGGACTTCTCGCTACGAAAACTGAGCCGTTCGCCGAATATTCCGTGCATTTCGCGGTATTATAGGGGCTGCATGTCATGTCCCTTTCGAAGGGTCGCCCGGCAATCGCCAGCCACGACCCCCAGACGGGACGCCAACACGATAGAGAGGAGAGGCATGCAGTACTCACAGGAAGTGGAGAACATGTGCCCCGTTGCCAAGGGTGCATACCACGGCCCCGCACCCATCCCCGAGGAGGGCAAGTGGGTCCAGGCTAAGGAGATTTCCGACATCTCCGGTCTTACGCACGGTGTGGGTTGGTGCGCACCTCAGCAGGGCGCCTGCAAGCTCACGCTGAACGTCAAGGACGGCATCATCGAGGAGGCCCTCGTTGAGACCATCGGCTGCTCGGGCATGACCCACTCTGCCGCCATGGCTTCCGAGATCCTTCCCGGTAAGACCATCCTCGAGGCCCTCAACACCGACCTCGTCTGCGACGCCATCAACGTTGCTATGCGCGAGATCTTCCTGCAGATCGTTTACGGCCGCAGCCAGACCGCGTTCTCCGAGGGCGGCCTGCCCGTGGGCGCCTCCCTCGACGACCTCGGCAAGGGCCTTCGCTCTCAGGTCGGCACCATGTTCGGCACCAAGGCCAAGGGCGCTCGTTACCTCGAGCTCGCTCAGGGCTACGTCACCCGCATGGCTCTCAACGACAAGAACGAGATCATCGCATTCGAGTTCCTGAACCTCGGCAAGTTCACCGACGCCGTCAAGGCCGGCAAGACCCCCGAGGAGGCCATCGCTGGCGCTATGGGCCACTATGGTCAGTGGGAGAACGCTGCCAAGTACATCGACCCGCGCACCGACGAGGAGACTCACTCCGTCGCCAGCGTGTTCCCGGTTCACGAGTAGAAAGGGAGGGAAATAACTATGACTGTTACGTTCGAAGGTTACGAGCGCCGCGCTGACAAGATCAACAAGTGCCTCGCCGACAACGGCATCGCCTCCCTCGAGGAAGCTCTGCAGATCTGCACCGACAAGGGCTTCAACCCGCGTGAGATCGTCAACAACACCCAGTCCATCGCCTTCCAGAACGCCGAGTGGGCCTACACCCTCGGTTGCGCTCTCGCTGTCAAGCGTGGCGCCAAGACCGCTTCTGAGGCTGCCGCCATCATCGGCGAGGGCATCCAGGCCTTCACCGTTCCCGGCTCCGTCGCCGAGGACCGCAAGGTCGGTCTGGGCCACGGCAACCTGGGCGCTATGCTGCTCTCCGACGACACCGAGTGCTTCGCCTTCCTGGCTGGCCACGAGTCCTTTGCTGCCGCTGAGGGCGCCATCGGCCTGGCTCTGAACGCCAACAAGGCTCGTAAGAAGCCGCTGCGCGTTATCCTCAACGGTCTGGGCAAGGACGCCGCCCAGATCATCGCCCGCATCAACGGCTTCACCTATGTGAAGACCCAGTTCGACTACTACACGGGCGAGCTCAAGGTCGTCGAGACCATCCCCTACTCCGATGGTCCCCGCGCTGCCGTTAACTGCTACGGCTCCGACGACGTCCGCGAGGGCGTTGCCATCATGTGGCACGAGAACGTCGACATCTCGATCACCGGTAACTCCACCAACCCCACGCGCTTCCAGCACCCCGTCGCTGGCACCTACAAGAAGGAGCGCATCGAGGCTGGCAAGAAGTACTTCTCCGTCGCTTCTGGTGGCGGCACTGGCCGTACCCTGCACCCGGACAACATGGGCGCCGGCCCTGCCTCTTACGGCATGACCGACACCATGGGCCGCATGCACTCCGACGCCCAGTTCGCCGGTTCTTCCTCCGTGCCTGCGCACGTCGACATGATGGGTCTCATCGGCATGGGCAACAACCCCATGGTCGGTGCCACCGTCGCCTGCGCTGTCGCCGTCGAGGAGGCCCTCAAGGCCTAATCGCGCCCGCGCGATGCTCATATAGTTGAGCTTTAGAGCCGCCACCTTTCGAGGTGGCGGCTCTTTTTGTTTGCGCTGCCGCAGGGTAGCTAATGCCGATATATCAGTTGGGGCGAAATACGAGATGTGATGAGATGGAACGCCAGAATGCCCATGACGCCCACCTGCCATAATTGCCCTTTACCGATTTGCCGAGTCTTTGCGGCCCCATTGCCGATCACCCGTGCGACAATGCGCCGGACGAGAAAGGAATCCGATGGAATCGACTGATGTACTGGTAATTGGATCTGGCATTGCGGGCCTTTGCGCCGCCATCGAAGCGGCACGCACGGGTGCAACCGTCACTGTGGCAAGCGCCGGCAAGATTATGAGTGGATCGAGCTTCTTCCCCGGAACCTGGGGCTTAGGGCTTATCGGACCCGTTAACGAAGACGACGAACAAGACCTCATCGACACCATCCAGACCGTCGGCGGCGGTGTCGCCGACCCCGAGCTCGTCCAGACGTTCGTCCACGGTATTCCTCAAGCCATCCAATGGCTCGAGCAGGATCTAGGTGTTGAGCTCCAGCGTCCGCAAAGTGCCGAGAGCGCTCAACAAAAGCAGTTTATCCCCTGCTTTGACCACAAGACGCGCATGTGGCGCGGCCTCACCCGCAAGCCCCTTGAGGACGCTCTGACGACCCGGATCGAGTCGCTCGGTATTCGCCTGCTCCCCCACCATGAGCTTATCGACCTTGTTGAAGACACGAACGGCAGAATAACCGGAACCGTGCTCTACGACCTTACCGAAAATCGAATCGTGCCCTTTGCTGCCAAGGCCACGATCATCGCAGCCGGTGGCACAGGCGGCCTGTTCGAGCGCAGCCTTACGTCGGCTGATGTGCTCAGCTCCTCGCAGGCCATCGCGCTGGCGCACGGCGCATCGCTTACTAATATAGAGTTCATGCAGATGATGCCCGGCTTCATCGAGCCCAAGCGCAACCTAGTCTTCAACGAAAAAACCTGGCGCTACGTACATGTAGACCAGCCGGCAGATATTGCCGACGACAAGCTGGACGATCTGCTCGAGCAGCGCTCTGGATATGGTCCTTTCACGTCACGCTTGGCCTCCCGCGCTATCGATCTTGCCATCGATCAAGCAGGCGCCGAAGGCCTGGCGCTCCACTACGACTTCCCCCGCGAGAATGTCCCAGAGTTTGTGCAGACCTTTGCCACCTGGCTGCAAGACGAGCACGGCATCGCGCCGACCGACAAGATGCGCGTGGCGATGTATGCCCACGCCGCTAACGGCGGTATCAAGATCGACAAGACCGCATATACGGGCGTTGAGGGCCTCTACGCCTGTGGCGAGGCAACAGGCGGCATGCACGGCGCCGACCGCATTGGCGGCTTGTCGAGTGCCAACGGCATCGTATTCGGGCGCATCGCGGGCGCATCGGCAGCCCAGGCAGCACAGAATGCACCTGAGGCAGCCCTGAAGGCGGATATCGCCCTCCCCCAGTACGGCATTGCCACAACAGATGCCGAACGCCTGACACACAGCCTTAAGCACACGATGAGCACCTATTGCATGATCAACAGGACCGAAGTTGGCCTTTCCAAGGCGCTGCAAGAGCTTGAAAACATTCAAGATGATGTCACAGCTCTAAATAAGCCGCATGCCAACGACAGCGAAATCGCTGCGCTCGCCCGCATACAGTCGCAGATTCAGCTAGCACAGAAAATGGTCAAAGCCATGCGCAAGCGAACCGAAAGCCTCGGATCGCACTATCGAGCGAATTAAACTGGACACCTATCTAAAGCAAAACACAACTAATCGATATCTATGGGCCCCGTGAACTCGAAGAGCACGGGGCCCATTCGTGTCCGCACGGCAGCGTATCCTAATTCTGAATACAGAGCGGGCAAAGCCCGCATAGACAATAGGCCAGCGAGGAGGAGATATGGACAGTAGAGATATCGAGAAGTGGCGTGTCAAACTTGATAGCTACGCCAATGTGGAAGACGGCGTTGAGTATTGGCTCGCACGCGATTTAATGGAACCTATGGGGTACACTCGATGGGAGAACTTTGCCGAAGTTGTTAAGAGGGCAAAAGTCTCGTGCGAAACAAACAAAACTCCAGTTGATTCCCATTTTCGTGACACCACGAAAATGGTAACTGCCGGTGTCGCCGCTCGCGCGGTTAAAGACTACAAACTTACGCGCTATGCATGCTATTTAATCGCCCAGAACGGAGATTCAAACAAGCAAGAAATCGCGCTCGCACAGGCGTACTTCGCCGTGCAGACGCGCCGCCAAGAGCTCATAGAGCAGCGCTTCGCAGAGATTCAGCGCTTGCAGGCGCGCCACTCGCTATCTGATTCAGAGAAACAGCTCTCGGGTATTGCGTTCAAACGCGGCGTGGACTCCAAAGGATTCGCGATCATCAAGTCGAAGGGCGATGAAGCGTTATTCGGCGGCAGAAGCACGGCGGAAATGAAGCAACAGCTCGGCGTATCCAAGAGCTCGGCATTGGCGGACAGGCTAGCCGATGTTCTCATCAAAGCAAAGGACCTTACGAACTCGATGACGGCCTTCAACGCCGAGGAACACGACCTGTACGGTCTGGACCAGATCAAGCAAGAGCACGTCGAGAACAACACAAGCGTGCGTGGCAGCCTCATCGACCGCGGAATTGTACCCGAGAACCTACCGCCTGCCGAAGATACAAAGAAGCTCGAACGTCGCGTGAAAGCAGACGAGAAAAAGCTCAAGGAGGGTACAGACGGATTCACCGACCCCCAGGGCAGGCTCGACTTGTAAAGCGTCTGTGCCCTTACGGGTTCGACCCCATGCGAGGTCAACAAAAAAGCGACCAGCCTGAGCCAGTCGCTTTAACGATCTTTGGGTGGGCCGTCAGGGGGTCAGCCTGCTGCGCAGGCGGCCGCTGCGGCGCCAAGGCGCCTTGCGCGCTGCGCTGGTAAATGCTTACGCATTTCCTCAGCTCCGCGCCCTTTCGGGTTCGACCCCATGAAAGGTCAACAAAAAAAGACGGCCAACCGAAGTTGACCGTCTTAACTTGCTTTGGTGGGCCGTCAGGGGGTCGAACCCTGGACCTTGGGATTAAGAGTCCCCTGCTCTACCAACTGAGCTAACGACCCAAAGCTAAAGTCCGTTGTGGCGGACTTTAGAGGAGATATCGTGTGGTGGGCCGTCAGGGGGTCGAACCCTGGACCTTGGGATTAAGAGTCCCCTGCTCTACCAACTGAGCTAACGACCCGATATCAACACGAAGCAAGAACTGGGGTGGGTAAAGGGACTCGAACCCTCGACCTACGGGACCACAACCCGTCGCTCTAGCCAACTGAGCTACACCCACCGTGTCCTGTGCGCTTCGCGCTCGACTATTATTGCAAGGAACGCCACACGATGCAAGCCCCAATTTTCAAGAATTTTGAAAAGAGTTTTTCGAGCCCGTTTTGAGCATTTCCCACCGGTTTCATAGGAGTAAACTTGCCCCACTGCAAATGCTCGAAAGGACCGGCATGAAAGAACTCTCCAACCGCACGGCAACATTTACCGATTCCGTCATCCGCCGCATGACGCGCATCTCCAATAAGTACGGCGCCGTCAACCTGTCGCAGGGCTTCCCCGACTTCGATCCCCCGGCGCAGCTGCTCGATAGCCTCAGCGCCATCGCCGCCGATCCCAAGCCGCTCTATCACCAGTACTCCATAACCTGGGGCTCCCAGGCCATGCGCGAGGCACTCGCCGCCAAACAGGAGCACTTTATGGGCATGCCGGTCGACCCCAACCAGAATATCGTGGTCACCTGCGGCTCCACCGAGGCCATGATGGCCGCCATGATGACGGTCACGAACCCCGGCGACAAGGTCGTCATCTTCTCGCCGTTCTACGAGAACTACGGCGCCGACACGATCCTTTCGGGTGCCGAGCCCATCTATGTGCCGCTCAACCCGCCCACATTCGACTTTGACCGCGAGACACTCGAGGCGGCCTTCCGCGACAACGACCCCAAGGCAATCGTCCTGTGCAACCCTTCCAACCCCTGCGGCAAGGTCTTCACGCGCGAGGAGCTCACCTTTATCGCTGACCTCTGCAAAAAGTACGACACCTACTGCATCACCGACGAGGTCTACGAGCACATCGTCTACGCGCCCCACGAGCACGTCTATATGGCCACGCTGCCCGGCATGTTTGAGCGAACCATCAGCTGCAGCTCGCTGTCCAAGACCTACTCCATCACCGGCTGGCGCCTGGGCTACACCATCGCCCCTGCCGAGATCACCGAGCGCATCAAGAAGGTCCACGACTTCCTCACCGTGGGCGCCGCCGCTCCCCTGCAGGAAGCTGTCGTCACCGCCCTCAACTTCGACGACAGCTATTACGATGAGGTCCTTGACCTCTATACCGCCAAACGCGACCTGTTCTGCCAGGGACTCGACAGTATCGGTCTTGAGCATAACGTGCCGCAGGGCGCCTACTACGTCATGATGGACATCTCAGAGTTTGGCTATGACAGCGACCTCGAATTCTGTGAGGACCTCGCGTCTAAAGTGGGCGTGGGCGCAGTGCCCGGCTCGAGCTTCTTCCGCGAGCCCGTCAACCATCTGATTCGTTTCCACTTTGCCAAGCGAGACGAGACGCTTAACGCGGCACTGGAGAACCTCAAGTCGCTACGTGATAAAATCAAGCCGCGCGGGTAAGGACGGCCCGGCAACTAAAGCAACCAAAGAAGCCTCGCACCGCCCGCCGCGTTGCGAGGCTTCTTTCTATAGCGCTTTCTTAAATGGTTTGAACTCTATACTTTAGTCACGGAGCAACTCGTCCCAGAGAGAGGAATATTATGGCAGAGCAGCAGCTTATCGGAGCGCTCGAGGCCGGCGGCACCAAGATGGTCTGCGCCACGGGCTATGCAGACGGCACGGTCCTGGAGCGTGAGCAGATTGCGACCACGACCCCGCAGGAGACCGTCGAGGCCGTCAACGCGTGGTTTGCCGACAAGGGCATCGCCGCGCTGGGCATTGGCGCCTTTGGCCCTACCGCAGTCAACCCCGCCTCGCCCCAATACGGCAAGATCCTGGAGACGCCCAAAACGGCATGGCGCTACTTTGACCTGCTGGGCACTATCCAAAACGAGCTCAATATCCCCTGCGGCTACGATACCGACGTCAACGTCGCCTGCCTAGGCGAGGTCACGTTTGGTTGCGCCAAGGGCCTTACCGATGTGGTCTACCTGACCATCGGCACCGGCGTGGGCGCCGGCGTGCTCTCGGGCGGTAAGCTCGTGCACGGCATGATGCATCCCGAGGCCGGCCACATCCTGGTCACGCGCGACCCGCGCGACACCATCGGCGAGCATAGCGCCTGCCCCTTCCACGACAACTGCCTCGAGGGCCTCATCGCCGGCCCCGGCGTTAAAAAGCGCTGGGATGGCAAGAGCGCCGGAGACATGGCCGATGACCCGGAGGCCATGGACCTGCTCGCCGGCTATCTGGCACAGGCGCTCATGACCTACACGCTGTGCTACGCGCCGCAAAAGATCATCATCGGCGGCGGCGTGGCCGACCACACCCCCATCGTGCCGCTCGCGCGCAAGAAGTGCGCCGAGATGCTCAACGGCTATATCGTCACGCCCGAGGTCAACGACATCGATAACTACATCGTCAACAACAGCCTCGAGGGCAAGCAGGGCATCATGGGCTGCCTGGCCCTGGGCGCACAGGCGCTTCAGTAGCAGACGCACCCACGGGGCGTGGCACGCCCGGCAAATCCGACCTACGGAACGACGCCACCACGCCTCATATAGGCCCTCAAATAAAAAAGGCCGCCTAGGACCAAACAATACGTCCTAGGCGGCCTTTTTGGCGCACATCAGCGACCGTAAGAGATATCGGAGCACAACGCCCGTTGCCGCTCCACAGCAGTCGATCATCACATCGGTGATCATTCCAGCGCGTCCCGGCACAAAGAGCTGAATCGTCTCGTCGATCGAAGGAATCAGCAGCAGGAACACCGCCGTGGGCAGCAGCACGTCAAAGGTGCGCCGGCCCTCAAAATCAAAGGCGTGCGTTGCCAGGATGCCGAGCACCATATACTCGGTAAAATGCGCGCACTTGCGAACAACAAAGTTGGTCACCCATTCATATGGAAGTCCCACGCCGTGCAGGAAACCGCGGATAGCTTCCATGACCGTTAGACTCAGTGAGCCCGACCCCGAGCCGGGAACCAGCGAATTGCCCCAGATCAAGAGCGCCATCAGGCAGGTCACGACCGCCCATTTTCGATTGATCTTAACCATGCAGAAGTTATGCCTCCGCGCGGAGCGGCGCAAAGCTGGCGGTACCGCCCTCGATAACGCTCAGATAGGCACGGCCCGTACGCTTGGCGGTAGAGGACTGCAGGCGCTCGATCTCTTCCTCGAGGATCTGATTGACGCGCTCGTGACGACGATTTTCCATAATGCCGGCGGCAATAGCCTCGGCTCGCTCGATGCTCTCGCGCGAGATACGGGCAGTATCCTCGGGGAACACAGCACTGTGACGGCCGACATAGGCGGGGGCAGCAGGCTGAGGGGCAGCGACGGGAGCGGGGGCCGTAACAGGAGCAGGCTCGTCAATCTCATCCAGAATCGCGGTGGCGGCGGCCCACATGTCCTCGTGGCCCGAGTAATCGGCCATGGGAACATCAACCTCGAGCGAGGCATCCGGAAGGTCGCCGGTGTCGATGCGATCTTGGGCATCAATCGATGCGGTGATGGCTGCAGGCTCATCGAGGTCATCGAGATCGATATCCGCGGCACCGGAGATGATAGGCATGCTGGCGAGGTTTACATTGTACGGCGCAGCCTCAGCCGCCTGCTGCTGGGCAGGAGCGCCCCACAGCGAGCTTTCGGCGGCACGGCGGGCGGCAACGGCCTCCTCGTCCGCGGCCATGGCTTCATCAACGTACGAATTGTCGGCAGAAGCGTTCGCGTCCGCCGAGGTAGCGCTGTAGGCGTTATTGGCTGCCGCGTTGGCGACGAGTGCCACGAAAGCCGCCGTGCTGCCCGCAGGGGCGGCCTGGGAGCCAGACACGGCGCGTGCCGCGGCGGCGATGTCGTCGCGATTGAAGGAGCCGGTCTGCCCGCCATTGGTGAGCTCGTCGATGGCGACTTGATAGACGTCGCGCGAGTGTGCAGGGTCGCAGCTCACTGGCGAATCGTCGTCGAGCATACTGTCGATCATGGACCAAGCCTCGTCCTCGTCCATAGCATCTGCGGCTCGAGCGATGGTAGGGACACCATCATCGGCATGACGGCGCTGGAACGCACCAGTCAGGCCGGAAAGGAATGCCGAGGTAGACTGCTCCGCCTGAGCCTGAGAAGCAGAAGCCGCAGCGTAAGGAGTCGCATCCTGCTGCTGAGCTGGAATCGAGGCGGTCTTGAACTCGCTTTGATGCTGATTGAGATTGGCGGCACCGCCCATGGCATCGGGCTGGAACAGACGCTCTTCACGCTGCGCACGATACTCGGAGATACCCAGCGAGGCGGCATAGATGCCCACGCCCGCCACCGCGCCCACGGCGAAGGGAACCGCACCCGCCGCGACCGTCTCGTTCACCGACGAAAACGGCAGCGTCGCGGCATACATAACCACGGGAGCGGCAAGGCCGATCCCGCACGAAAGTCCGGCAAGGACTGCTCGTTGTGTTGCATCAGAAGAAGCCATGAGCTCTCCCCATCTTCCAGCACCCAAATCGCATCATTCAGTTGGCTGCGCGAGAGAAGATGAAGCGGGGCTATGCCCCAAAGCAACGGTATATGGTTCGATTCATCTGCGTTTTCCGTCGCGAAGCTTAAAAGCTATTATGCGAAACCGCCCTGTCGATTGCAAGCGACGATGTCGGATTGAAACGGGAAACCTGCTGCTTGCCAGTCTTATGGTCAAAAAAGCGCGGAGCGGCGATATAGAAAAGGGCCGAGGCTCAAAGCCCCGACCCTTTATTGCATTGATGACTATCGCTGCGTGTAGATGACAACCTAGAACGTCTGCTCGTAGTCGCTGTGTTTTTTGGCCGAACGCACCAGGAACTCCTGGTTGGTGTTGGTGCCCTTAAGACCCTTGATAAACGATGCGGCCGCGCGCTCGGTGTTGTTCATGCCGGCAAGAATGCGACGCAAGCCAAAGACAAACGGACGCATCTGCTCGTCAACCAACAGGTCCTCGTTACGCGTACCGGAGGCAACGGGGTCGATAGCCGGGAAGATGCGGCGGTCGGCCAGGTCGCGGTCGAGCTTGAGCTCCATGTTGCCGGTGCCCTTGAACTCCTCAAAGATGACCTCGTCCATCTTGGAACCGGTGTCGATGAGGGCAGAGGCCAGGATGGTGAGCGAGCCGCCGTTCTCGATATTGCGGGCTGCGCCCAGGAAGCGCTTGGGCGGATACAGTGCCGCCGAATCGACGCCGCCCGAAAGGATGCGGCCTGAGGCGGGCGCCGCCAAGTTGTAGGCGCGGGCAAGACGCGTGATGGAGTCGAGCACCACCACAACATCGCCGCCCAGCTCCACGATGCGTTTTGCGCGCTCGATGACGAGCTCTGCCACGCGAGTGTGGTTGTCGGCGGGCATATCGAAGGTCGACGCCACAACCTCGCCCTTGATGGAACGCTGCATATCGGTGACCTCTTCGGGGCGCTCGTCGACGAGCAGGCAGATGAGGTGCACCTCGGGGTTGTTAATCGAGATAGACTGGCAGATCTTCTTGAGGATCGTGGTCTTGCCGGCCTTGGGCGGGGACACGATCAGGCCACGCTGACCCTTGCCGATCGGCGACACGATGTCGATGGCGCGACCGGTAATGGAGTCCTTGCCGTGCTCCATGCGCAGCGGCTCGTTGGGATAGACCGGGGTGAGGTCGCCGAACTTAGGACGGTTGCGAATCTGCTCGGGGTCCAGACCGTTGACGGTCGTGATTTTGGCGAGGCCGGCGCGCTTGTCGCCGCCGCGCGAAGGACGCAGCGAGCCCTCGATGACGTCGCCCGTGCGCAGACGCGCGGAGCGGATGAGGTAGGCGGGCACGAAGGCGTCGTCGTTGGACTTCATGTAGCCATGGGCGTGGATGATGCCGGAGCTGTCCGGGCGAATCTGCAGAATGCCCTTGATGTCGCGGAAGCCCTCGGCCTTCGCGGCAGTGGTGTAGATCTCCTCGACGAGCTCGGCCTTCTTCTTGCCGGTCGTCTCGATCTCGAACTCCTTGGCCTTCTCGCGCAGCTCGGCGACCTTCATGGCCGCGAGTTCCTCGCGCGAAAGCGTGGGCTCGGTGGGGGCGGCGTTGCGCTCCTTGTTGCGCTGTTTGCGATCGCGCTGGCGGTTGCGACGGTCGTTGTTGCGCTCGTCCTTGCGGTCGTTGCGCTCGTCGTTACGCTTGTGCTGGCGACGGTTGGGGCGAGCGCCGTCTTCGGCCTCGGCGGGCGCGGCACCATCAGTTGCGGCGGCGTCGGCATTGGCCGCAGCGGCGTCATTGGCCTCGGCGCCGGAATCGACCTGCGCTTCGACATCAGCCCGCTGCTCGGACGCCTTGGCCTTAGCGGACTTCTTACGACCACGCTTGGGCTTTTCGGACGCAGGCTGTTCGACGTCCTGGGGCTCAGCGGCATCAATCGATGCATCGGCGGTCGTCTCGGCGGAATCCTCGGACGCACCCTTCTTGGCAGCCTTGGCCTTGGACGTGCGCTTAGCAGCAGTACGATGGCTGCGACCAGGACGGACGTCGGCGGGCTCGACATCGGCGGGAGCGGCCTCGGAAGTCGTAGCATCCTGGACGGGCGCGTCGGCGGCGGTTGCAGACTCGGCGGTCGCCGCAGCATCCCGAGCGGCTGCGGCTGCGGCTGCGGCCTTCTCTGCCTCGACGAAGGCCTTGGGCTTGCGACCGCGACGGTGCGGGCACAAAGCCGGATCGACAACGGGAACTTCGCTGGCCTCGACAGGCGCAGCGGGCTCAACAGGCGATGTGCCCTCCCCTGCCGCGGAACGGACCGAAGCCTCAGTGAGCTCGGGGGTTACCTGATCGGCAACCTGCTCGGCCTTAGCAGCCGTGCGACGGCGTGTGCGCGGTACCGGCTTCTCGGTCGGCTGGTCGGCGACAGGGGTCTCGGTGGCGGCAGGCGTCTCGGGCACAGACGGAGCTGCAAGCTCGGTCAGAGCCGCGGCCTCGCGCTCGGCAGCACGACGGCGGGCGCGCACCACCTGAGCCTCGCTAATCTGCGCCAACGCACGTGCCTGCGCGACCTCATCGGAAATCGGCGCCGAGGAGTCAGCTGCAACGGTGCGCTTGACGCGCGTCGTGCGCGTGGTACGGCGCTTGGGCTTGGTGACCTCCTCGCCGTCAGCAGCAGGCTTGGCCGTGCGGCGCGTACGCTTGGGCTTTGCCGGAGCAGCCTCCTCACCAGTTGCAGGCACGGCCTTCTCAGCCGCTGAAGGCGTAGGCGTCGAAGCAGCCTTAGGCGTCTCAGGAGCCGAGGCTTGCGCGGGCGCCGCGACCTGGTCCAACGCAACCGGTGCAGCGGGAGCGGCTTGCGTCGTCGTTATTTCGTTTTCTTGCTGTTGATCAGACACAGTGTTTGCTCAACTTTCTTTTCAAGCCCTGTGATCACATGCTCCCTGCATAAACCTTCAGGGCGGCTAAACAGTCTGCTCCGTCAAATACCGACGGACATCATTGATCTGTATCGAGATATTTGCGTCATATACGCAGCGTTAGTGTAACACAACCGCAACCACCTGCAACTTAGTCATTGAGGACGTTCTTAAACGACTAGTCAAAAGGGACAATCTTTGGTTTAACACCCACAAATCTGACTGCCTCCGCCAAAACTGTGGCGGTTTACTACGATGAATCGCTCAACCGCGATCACTCCGAAACTTGTTGAACTAAAACCGCAGGTAGATGCCTTGCACTTTTTTGCGAAAAGCCGGCGTAGTTGGAATTTCTCATTTCATCGTAGTAGACCGGCATAGTTTCGTATTTCCAGCAGTTCCAAATTCGTCAATACGTCGGCGTTTGCAAAAAGCCCGACCTCCGTGGGAGATCGGGCTTTCAAGGCTTAGTTAAACCAAGTCTGTACGGTCAAATGACCCGTAGCTTACATCTGCTCGGGCGCGGAAACGCCAACGAGGGTGAGCACCAGGGCGAGCGTCACACGGACGGCATCGCAAGCGGCCAGACGGGCACGCGAAAGCTCGGGGTCGACGGGACGGCCCTCGCTCGGCAGCACCTGACAGGCAGCGTAGAAGCTGTGGAAGTCGCCGGCGAGTTCCTCAGCAAAGTGCGTCAGACGGAACGGGGCGCGGTCGCGAGCGCAGCTGGCGATGAGGTCGGTGAGCTCGTTGAGCTTGCGCGAAAGGGCGAGCTCGGTCGGGTCGGTCAGCAGCGAGTAATCGACGTTCTCACCGATGGCCTTGGCGGCGACGGCCTTCATGCCCATCTCGTCAGCCTGCTCGGGCGTAACGTCAGCGGCACGGCGCAGGATGGAGCACACGCGGGCGTGAGCGTACTGCACGTAGTACACCGGGTTGGAGTTGTCGCGCTTCTTGACGGCCTCAATATCGAAGTCGACCATCTGGTTGGAGCTCTTGGAGATGAGGGTGTAACGGGCAGCGTCGGAGCCGACCTCGTCGACGAGCTCCTGCAGGGTCACCATGGTGCCCTTACGCTTGGACATACGGACGGGCTTGCCGTTGCGCAGCAGGTTGACGAGCTGGCCCAGCAGAACCTCAAACTTGCCGGGGTAACCCAAGGCATCACAGACGCAGCGGACGCGCTCGATGTAGCCGTGGTGGTCGGCGCCCCAGATGTCGATGACGTGGTCGACGCGCTGGAACTTATCCCAGTGATAGGCAACGTCGGAGGCGAAGTAGGTGTACTCGCCGTCGGACTTGATCAGAACGCGGTCCTTGTCATCGCCCAGGTCGGTGGAGCGGAACCACAGGGCGCCGTCCTTGGTGTAGAGATAGCCCATCTTGTCGAGCTTCTCAAAAGCGCGGTCGACGGCGGAGGTGCCGGCGGTCTCACCCTCGGTGTCCTTCACATACAGCGAGCGCTCGGAGAACCAACGATCGAAGTCGCAATTGACGGCGTGGCAGAGGTCGCGCATGTTGTCGACCATCTTTACATAGCCGCGCTCGCGGAAGCTCTCCATGCGCTCCTGCGGATCGGCGTTGACCCACTTATCGCCGTCGGTGCGCCAGAACTCGGCGGCCTCGTCGATGATGTAGTCGCCGCCGTAGGAGTCCTTGCCCAGAGTCTCGGCAAAGTTGTCCTGATACGGATGGGTCTCGGGGTGCTCGTCGTTCTCGTCGGCAACAAAGGCGTCGCGGTCGGCGATCAGCAGCTTGTGAGCCTCGTCGATATCCACGCCCTGCTTGGCGATGATGTCGGCAAGCTGCATATAGCGCGTGCTGATGGAGTTGCCGAAGGTGTTCATCTGAGAGCCGTGGTCGTTGATGTAGAACTCACGCTGGATGTCGTAACCGGCGTGGTCCATAACACGGCAGAGCGAGTCGCCCAGCGCGGCCCAGCGGCCGTGGCCGATGTGCATGGGTCCGACGGGGTTAGCGGAAACGAACTCGACCTGGGTCTTCAGGCCACCACCGACGTTGGACTTAGCGAAGTCCATACCTTTCTCGCGAGCCTCGCCAAAGATGGCATTCTTGACGGCAACGGAGAGATAGAAGTTGATGAAGCCGGGGCCTGCGATCTCGACCTTCTCGATCGCGGGGTCCTCGGGCATATGGGCAACGATGGCCTCGGCGATCTTGCGCGGGGCGCAGTGGGCCAGCTTGGCGGACTTCAGGGCCATGGTAGAGGTCCACTCGCCATGAGAAGTGTCAGCCGGTCGCTCGATAGCGCAATCGTCAAGTTCAAATGCGGAAAGGTCGCCGGCCTCCTGGGCCGCAGCAAGCGCAGCGCGTACCAGCTCTTCAATCTTCTCGGGCATAGATCCTCCTTGTGTTAAAGCCCCCGAGCTCTTGATCACTCGTAGGGCAAAAGCCAGAGTTTGTAGCACTCTATCACAAGCGACGGGCACTGTCGCAGGGTAAAGCTAATAGATATTGCATATGCACAAAAATGACTACAGCTTGTATGGAGTCACTCAAAGATGCCGGTCTGCCTGCAGATTATGCAGGCGTTGAAAATGCATAAAGGTGTGAATGAGCTGCGTCTGTTATCGAATACTCTTACCTATCAGAGTTGTGTGCTTTTCCTGCATAAAGTAAGGGTTTGCGCACGTCAGCGTGTTATTCTAGACATACGTAAATTCGTATAAGTTGGAGGTAGCATGTTCTCAATCGGTCAACACGTCATTCATCCGGGCCAGGGAGTCTGCACCGTCGTCGGTTTTAGGGACGACACACCGCAGCCCATGCTGCTGCTCGAGACCAAGCAGGGACATGCGCAGACGATCCTCATGTACCCCGTGGCGCAGGCCGACCGTCTGCACGCCGCCATCTCTCAGCAAGATGCCGAGCACCTGCTGAGCCACTATGACGAGCTGGAGTGCGACACCTTTACCGAGCGCAACAGCTCGCTTGAGGAGACACACTTTAAGCAGCAGCTCAAGCTGGGCGCGCCCGAGACGGTTCGCGTGGCAAAGACCATGATGCACCGCATTCGCCAGGCCGAGGAAGCTGATAAAAAACCCAGCTCCTACTACATGCGCGTACTCAAGGAGGCCAAGCGCCGCTCCATCGAGGAGTTCGCCGTGGCCTTGGGCGTCACCGAGGAGGCCGCCGAAGCCCGCCTAGCCCAAGCCGCCCTCAACTAACCCATCCGCGCCAAAAACCACCACAAAGGGGACAGTGAACTGCGCCCCGAAACTTGGACTGAATAAATAGCGACTACGCCGCAAGGGCCTGGTCCCGGAACTCCTCCGGTGTCAGGCCCTTCAATCTTACCTGCCTGCGCCGCGTGTTCCAATGGGCTATGTACTCCTCCAGGTCGCGCTTGAAGTCCCCGAAGCTGCCCCACTCCCTGCCGCGGTAGAACTCGTCCTTCACGTGGCCGAAGAGCTGCTCGGTGGCGGCGTTGTCGATGCAGTTCCCCTTGCGCGACATGCTCTGGGTGATGCCCGCCCCCTCCAGCCTGGAGGCGTAGGACTCGTGCTGGTACTGCCAGCCCATGTCCGAGTGCATGGTCGGCGCCGCCCCGTCGGGCAGGGCCTCGAGGAGCCGGTCGAGCATCCTGTGCTGCTGGGCGAGGTCCGGCGAGGTCGATATGTCGCTCGCCACGATCTCCTTCGTGCAGAAGTCGAGCACCGGGGCCCAGTAGGCCTTGGCGCCGGCCACCTTGAACTCGGTGACGTCGGTGCCGAGCTTCTGCCACGGCCCCTCGGCGCCGAAGTCCCTCGCGATGACGTTCTCGAACGTGCTCCCCACGAGCCCCCTGTAGGAGCTGTACCGGCGGCGGGAGCCCCGGCGGCGTATCCCGCACCGGATGCCCATCTCGCGCATCATCTTGAGCACGGTCTTGTCGGCCACGACCGCGCCCAGCTCGGCGCGCAGGCACATGGCTATCTGCCGGTGCCCGCAGCCGTTGGCGGTGCGCGAGAATATCTCGGCCGCGGCGTCGCGCAGCTCGGGCCTGGTCGGCCTCCGCGGGTGCGCCAGCGCGTAGTAGTAGGTCGACCTCCTGAGCCCCGAGCACTCCAGCAGGTGGCGCAGGGAGTGCCCCTCCGCACGCAGCGCCCTCACCGCCTCGGCCGCCGCCCTGGTCAGAGCCCGTCCCGCTCGACCAGGGCGCGCAATTTTTTTAGGTAGGCGACCTCGGCCTCGAGCCTGCGGCAGCGCTCCTCGAGCTCCTGCTCGCGGGTGCGGGCCCGGGGCTTCGACCTCGACCCCCTCGGCCTGCCCTTCGGGCGGGGCCGCAGCGCCTCGGCGCCGCCCTCGCGGTAGAGCCTGCACCAGCGCTCCAGCGGGGACTTCGACCTGATCCCGAACTCGGCCATGGCGTCGGCCTTCGCCATCCCGCCGTCGACCACGGCCGACGCCGCGGCGACCCTCTGCTCGAATGTGTAACTGGATTGTTTCCCGTCCATGGACAGCAGCGCCTCGCTTCCGAACGCCCGGTATACCCACTGCCATTCTCTCACGGTCTCGCGGGGGACGGACAGGGCTTCGGCCGCCGGCTTGCAGCCGACGCCGGCGTCGAAGAGCTCGACGGCCCGCCTCCTGGACTCCAGGTCGTGCTTCACCCTGAGGTCTATACTCATGGAAAACTGGAGTGGGTATGATGAATTGGACACCTAGTTAAGAGCGAAAGGTGGAGTGGGTATGATGAATTGGACACCTAGTTAAGAGCGAAAGGTGTTCAAGATGACCCAAAGAAGAAAGCGATACGACAGGCAGTTCAAGGTCTCGGCGGCAAAGGTGGTCCTGTCCGGGGAAATGACGGTCAAAGGCCTATCGGAGGAACTCGGCATAAAGGATTCGACGCTGAGAAGATGGGCCCGCGAATACGAGGAGATGGGAGACGGCGCGTTCCCCGGAAACGGCTCCCCGAAGATCAACAAGGACTACGAGATCGTGAAGCTCAAGAAGAAGGTCGAGGAGCTCGAGCGCGAGAACGAGATACTAAAAAATTTCCGGGCCTTCTTGAGTCAAGACCATGCGTGAGGTTCGAGTTCCTCAAAGAGCATAGGGGCGAGATTGGCCCCATCAAGAAGGCATGCGGGCTGATGAAAGTCTCGAAATCCGGTTTCTACGAGTATCTCGGCCGGAAGAAGTCCGACGCCCAGATAGAGCGGGAGGCGATCGAAGGTTTCGTCGTCGAGGCCT
>NZ_JBBNLR010000012.1:0-73470 GCF_040092375.1 Collinsella sp. CLA-ER-H5 | reverse complement strand
GCTGCCCAAGGGCGCCGGGGCCAGGTTCGACCGGCTGACGGCGGCGGACTGCGCGCTGCTCATGTCGCAGGTGAACTCCGAGCCGAGGGGGGCGCTCGGGTTCCTGACGCCGGCGCGCGTGCTGCGGGCGGCCCTCGGGGAGGACGCCTCCGCCCTCATGGACGCGTTCGGGATAGAGGAGCTGGCGCCCGGCGAGCTCGACCTCACGCCCGGCTGCATCGACAGGGCCAGGGCCGCGAGGGGCGAGGGGCCGCTGGCGGGGTAGGCGTCGGGCCGGGACATGGGCCGGAGGGCCCGTTGCGCTGAGTCCGGAACGGCTGCGCGGCGGGCTGGCGGAGCATGCGGCGGCGGCATGGGGGCACCGGCCTCCACGGCCTATCCACCTGCGGAAACGGGGCGACGGCCAGGCACCGGGGGCTATTTCCGCGTTGCGCTAGCTGCGGAAACGCGGGGTCCGTTCAGACTGTTGCGTTGAGATTGAAAATCAACCGTGCTTGGCGCTGCAGTGGGGCTTGAGGTCCCAAAAAACGGCTTCCGACCAGCGTGGTTGATCAACTCAATTGTTCAAAAAAGGGTATTCATAAGCGACTTGGCAATGAATTTAAAAATCTTTGGGTGGTGCTGTGGGCCACTGGTATGCATTTTGCGACCACAGCCTTGTGCCCGCTGACCTGCGGCTTGGCTCAGCTTGTCCCCACGGCACCGTATCTTGAACACAGATCCGTCAAGCATTTGGTCAGCATTTGGTTGGAATGCGCATGAAGTGCCGTGTGAGCATGGACATATGTGGAGGTCATGAGGTTGTAGCTGCATATTCTTGCAGCCTAGGAGGTTGAAAGATATTATTACCAAGTCTTTTCCTGCTTCAGGCGCACCTTCACGACCTGAAGCCACATTTGCCCAGAGGAGGTGACAATATGAAGGCTTATGAACTGCTGTTCTTTGTTGACCCGTCGCTCGACCCCGAGACTCGTCTCGCTGTTATGAAGCGTATCGATACCACGATCGCTGAGGGCGCTGGCAAGGTCGACTCCGTTGACGAGTGGGGCAAGCGCAAGCTCGCCTACGAGATCAACGACCTCACCGATGGTGACTACACCCTCATCAACTTCCACGCAGATCCTACCCAGATCGCCGAGCTTGATCGCGTCCTGCGCATCACCGACGCTGTGGTCCGCCACATGATCGTCCGTCGTGACGACCAGGAGTAAGACTGTCGTTTTGGACTGGGCTTGTGCCCCAAGAGGAAGTAGTGAGTTATGAGCATCAATCGAGTGAACATCACCGGTAACCTCACCCGCGATCCCGAGCTGCGCGCCACCGCCGGCGGAACCCAGGTTCTGTCCTTTGGCGTCGCCGTGAACGATCGTCGCCGCAACGCGCAGACTGGCGAGTGGGAGGACTATCCCAACTTTGTCGACTGCACCATGTTCGGCACCCGCGCCGAGGCCGTGAGCCGTTTCCTGGCAAAGGGAAACAAGGTCGCGATCGAGGGCAAGCTGCGCTACAGCTCTTGGGAGCGCGACGGCCAGCGCCGGAGCAAGCTTGAGGTCATCGTCGATGAGATCGAGTTTATGAGCTCCCGTGGTGGCCAGGGTGGCTACGATCAGGGCGGTTACGCCCCCGCAGCTCCCGCGCCCGCAGCACGTCCTGCCGCACCGGTGGCTACGCCGCCCGCGGTCGACGTCTACGATGAGGACATCCCGTTCTAAGGGTTGTTCACCTATTTTTGAGTGAGAGGCGGCTTCGGTTCGCCGAAGTTGCCAAATGAAAGGTATTTTGACATGGCTAATGATTTTTCTGCACGTCAGCCGCGTCGTAAGTACTGCCAGTTCTGCAAGGAGAACACTGAGTTCATCGACTATAAGGACACTCAGCTTCTCCGTAAGTACATGACCGACCGTGGCAAGATCAAGCCCCGTCGCGTCACTGGCGCTTGCACGCAGCATCAGCATGACATCGCCAACGCCATCAAGCGCGCCCGCGAGATGGCTCTCCTGCCGTACACCGTCCCCGTGGTTTCCTCTCGTGGCAACCGCGACCGCGGCTAAGAAGGGAGACGCATCATGAAGGTTATTCTTCTCGATGAGATCAAGGGCAAGGGCGGCGAGGGTGACGTCGTAGAGGTCGCTCAGGGTTACGCTGAGAACTTCCTGTTCCCCAAGAAGCTCGCTGTTGCCGCCACCAAGGGCAACCTCAAGCAGCTTGACGAGCGTCGCAACAACATCGCCAAGCGCGAGGCCGTCCGTCTGGCTACCGCCAACGAGACCAAGGCTGCCTTCGAGGGCAAGACGGTCACCGTTGACGTCAAGGTCGGCGACGAGGGCATCCTCTTTGGCTCCGTTACCGCCGCTATGATCGCTGACGCCATCAAGGCTCAGCTCGGTATGGACATCGACCGCAAGCGCGTCGAGCTCGGTAAGCCCATCAAGGTTGCCGGTGCCCACACCGTTGCCATCTCGCTGTACCGCGAGATCAAGGCCGAGGTTGTCGTTCTCGTCGGCGTTACCGCCGAGGAGCTCGCTGCCGAGGCTGAGGTCGAGGAGGCCGCTGAGGTCGCCGAGGCCGAGACCGCCGAGGTCGAGACTGAGGCTGCTGCCGAGTAGCATTTGCTGCAACGCAACAATCTTGTTCTAAGAAGGGCGCTCTGGGAAACCAGGGCGCCCTTTTGTTTTTTTGCGCTGAGTGAGTGTCATGGTGAACGTTGCGTCGAAGTCCTATATACAGGACCGTTCATCCGTTTGGTTCGGTGATGATTGGCGGCGCGCGGCGCGTTTTGGGACCGTGGCTGATACTATGGATGCTCGCAAGCGATATGAATGAGGATGCTCATGGCATATGACGATAGGGAGACCGGGCTGACGGTTGAGGACCGCGGCTCAAAGTTGGGTCTTCCCCAAAACCAAGATGCAGAGGCCAATGTACTGGCCGCTATGCTGCTATCGCCCGAGGTGGTCGAAGAGGCCCAGGTCGAGCTGCAGCCCGATGACTTCTACCGGCCCATTCATAAGACCATCTATACCGCGATGGTCGATATGTACAACAGCCGCATTCCCATCGACTCCATCTCGCTGATCGATTATCTGCGAAGCATCAACAAGCTCGATGCCGTGGGCGGCGAAGCGTATATTTTGGAGTTGATGGGTCAGACCCTGTCGCTCGTCAACTGGCAGCACCATGCCGCCATCGTTCGCCGCGATTCGATGCTGCGTGAGCTGATCGGCGCCACCAACGAGATCAACGCGCTGGCATATAACGCCCCCACCGACACCAAAGAGGTTGTCGAGCTGGCCGAGAGCAAGCTGCTCAAGGTTACGGCGCGCGAGGTCAAGTCGAGCTACAAGACGCTGACCGAGTTTATGGTCGAGGCCTATAACGAGGCCGAGGAAGTGTGCCAGGCCGGTGGCCAGGCTGCGGGCGTGCCCACGGGCTTCCCGTCGCTCGACCGCATGCTCATGGGCTTCCGCGAGGGCCAGCTCATCATCATCGGCGCCCGTCCTGCTGTAGGTAAGACGTCGTTCGCTCTGAACCTGGCACTTAACGCTGCCGCTGCTGGTTATACCGTCGGCTTCTTCTCGCTGGAGATGTCGGGCAAGGAAATTGCCCAGCGTCTGATTTGCGCCTATGCCATGATCTCGATCAGTGATTTCCGCATGGGCCGCATTAGCCCCGAGCAGTGGGCCAATATCAACGAGGCCACGCAGACCTTATCCAAGCTGGATATTCTGATTGACGATACGCCCGGCACCACAGTGACCGAGATTCGCGCCAAGAGCCGTCGCATGCTCCATAACAAGGAGAAGGCCATCATCATCCTGGACTACCTGCAGCTGGTGAGTCCTCCGCCGGGACGCCGCTCCGAGAGCCGTACCGTCGAGGTTTCGGAGATGTCGCGTGGTCTGAAGATCATGGCCAAGGAGCTCAAGATCCCACTCATCGCGCTGTCGCAGCTCTCGCGTCAGGTCGAATCCCGTACCGGCAAGCGCCCGCAGCTTTCCGACCTTCGTGAATCGGGCTCCATCGAGCAGGACGCCGATATCGTTATGTTCTTGGACCGCTCCGCGGACGAGGCCGAGGCCTCGCGCGACGATCGACCCGACGAGGGCGTTACGCGTATCGTCGTGGCCAAGAACCGTTCGGGCCCGATCGGCGACGTCGACCTGATGTTCCTGCCGGCATCCACCAAGTTCTATGAGCTTGATGGGGCACATGCCGAGGAGTAGGACAGGCGCCCGTTGCACGGGTATACTGGGAATGTTTTGTGCTTCTGCGTGCCGGCGTGGCGCGTAGACAGGCCATGAATGTAAGGAGTAAACATGCCGTCAACCGTTTTGGTCGGTGCCCAGTGGGGCGATGAGGGCAAGGGTAAGATTTGCGACCTGGTCGCCGGCGACTTCGATGCTGTCGTGCGCTACTCGGGCGGCAACAACGCCGGTCACACCATCGTCGTCAACGGCAAGAAGTACGGCCTGCACCAGGTGCCTTCCGGCATCATGTATTCCGGCCACGTGTCGGTGATCGGTAACGGCTGCGTCGTCAACCCCAAGGTTGTCCTTGAGGAGATTGACATGTTCGAGGCCGACGGCATCACCACCAAGAACCTCAAGATCAGTGGCAACGCGCATGTCATCATGCCGTACCACATCGATCTGGATGGCGCCTTTGAGCAGAAGCTCGGCAAGAAGAACATCGGTACCACCAAGCGCGGCATCGGTCCGTGCTATCAGGACAAGATGGCCCGCATTGGCCTGCGCATGCAGGACATGCTGGACGAGACGCTGTTCCGCGACAAGCTGGAGACCGCTCTCGCCCGCGTGAACCCCGAGCTCGAGCTCATCTACAACCTGCCCACCTACACCGTGGACCAGATTTGCGACGAGTACCTGCCGATGGCCGAGCGCCTGCGCCCCTACATCACCGAGACGAGCCTGCTGCTCAACAACATGATCGACGAGGGCAAGGACCTGCTGTTTGAGGGCGCCCAGGCGACGCTGCTCGACATCGACCACGGCACCTATCCGTACGTGACGTCTTCCAACTGCACCGCCGGCGGCGCCATTACCGGCTCCGGCGTCGGCATGAAGAACGTCGATCGCGTGCTGGGCGTCATGAAGGCCTATATCACCCGCGTCGGTTCGGGCCCCATGCCCACCGAGCTTTCCTATGAGTCCGAGGCTGGCCACACGCTGACCGAGGAGGGCTATGAGTACGGCGTGACCACCGGTCGCCGTCGTCGTTGCGGCTGGTTTGACGGCCCTATCGCCAACTATGCCTCGTGCGTCAACGGCCTCACCGACATCGCCGTGACCAAGCTCGACGTGCTTTCGGCCTTCGACACCATCAAGGTGTGCGTGGCCTACGACGTCGATGGCGAGCGCTACACCAGCGTGCCCGAGCATCAGGTGCGCTTTGAGCATGCCAAGCCCATCTACGAGGAGCTCCCTGGCTGGAAGTGCGACATCACCGGTTGTCGCAGCTTTGACGAGCTGCCGCAGGAGGCTCAGGACTACGTGGCGTTTATCGAGGATCTGGCACACACCCGCGTGACGTTCATTGGCGTTGGCGCTGGTCGCGAGCAGATTATCAACCGATTCTGGAAGTAATCGGGACTATTTGGTTATTGCGATATACCCCTTTGCAGCCCGGGTGGGCGGCCGAGGGGTATATTTGCTTGCAAGGGGCTCGCGCGGAGCGGGCCATTCATCCATAGAGGAGGCACCCTTGAAGGCGGACACTCAAACCATCGACATCCTGTTGTTGGGCAGCGGCGGCCGTGAGCATGCTTTGGCAGCCAAGCTCGCAGCATCACCGCGCGCCGGCAAGCTCTACATCGCGCCGGGCAACGGCGGCACCGCGAGCTGCGGCGAGAACGTTGTTCTCGACGACTGCGATCCTGCGGCCGTGGCGGCGTTTGCGCAGAGCCACGGATGCGGACTCGTGGTAATTGGCCCCGAGGCTCCGCTCGTGGCGGGCGTGGCCGACGCCGTGCGCGCGGCGGGTATTCCCTGCTTTGGCCCGGGTGCCGAGGGCGCCCAGATGGAGGGCTCCAAGCTGTTCTCCAAGCAGCTCATGGAGCGTGCGGGCATTCCGACGGCAGCCTACGGCTCGTTTACCGACGAGGCTTCGGCTCTCGCCTACGTACGCGAGCAAGGCGCCCCGCTGGTCGTCAAGGCCGACGGCCTTGCCGCAGGCAAGGGCGTTATCGTGGCGACCGAACTTGAGCAGGCCGAGGAGGCCGTGCGCGAGTGCTTTGGCGGCACCTTTGGCGATGCCGGCAACACCGTGGTTATCGAGGAGATGCTCGTTGGTCCCGAGTGCTCGCTGCTGGCCTTTACCGACGGCAAGACCGTGCGCCCCATGGCCACCTCGCAGGACCACAAGCGCGCGCTTGAGGGCGACCTTGGTCCCAACACCGGCGGCATGGGCGTCTACAGCCCGGTGCCCATCGTGACTGACGAGGAGCACGCCACCATGGTGAAGGTCATGGAGCAGACCGTGGCCGAGCTCGCTGCCGAGGGTATCGACTACCGCGGCTGCCTGTACGGCGGCTTTATGCTCACGCCTGCCGGCCCCAAGGTGCTGGAGTTCAATGCCCGCTTTGGCGACCCCGAGACGCAGGTCGTTCTGCCGCGCCTTAAGAACGACCTGGTCGAGGTCATGCTCGCCTGCGCCAACTGCGAGCTCGATCAGATTGAACTCGACTGGCGCGACGAGTGGGCCGTGGCCGTTGTCCTGACGAGTGCGGGTTATCCCGGCAGCTACGAGAAAGGCAAGGTCATTACCGGTATCGCCGATGCCGAGGCCATGGAGAACGTGACCGTGTACCACGCGGGCACTGCCGTGGTGGACGGCCAGCTCGTGACCAATGGTGGCCGCGTGCTTGCCGTGACCGCGCTGGGCGATACGTTTGAGAACGCCCGCAACCTTGCCTACGAGGCCTGCGAGAAGATTGATTTTGAGGGCAAGACCCTGCGTCACGACATCGGCCTGCGCGCGCTGCGCGGCCGCGACGCCTGGGATGCCTAAATCCGAGAGGAATGAGACGGATGGACGAGAAGAACGAAGAGCTCGTGGACGCGCAGATCGTCGAAGAGGACAGCCGCGTGTATGGGCACGCCGAGGGCGAGCCTGGTGGCGAGGTCGCTGACGAGCCGGCGCTGGTGCTGGGCGATGACGACCCGCACGATGCCGAGCTGCACGAGAAGATTCTTTCGGAGGAGTGCGCCTGGAAGGGCAAGATCCTCGACGTCCACCGTCTTGAGGTTGAGCTGCCCAACGGTCGCCGCAGCGCCCGCGATATCGTTCGCCATCCGGGTGCGGCGGCTGTTGTGGCACTGACCGAGAGCGGCAAGATCGTACTGGTGCGTCAGTACCGCACCGCCATCGACCGCGTGACGGTCGAGATTCCCGCCGGCAAGCTCGATCCAGGCGAGGACCCGCTCGATTGCGCCAAGCGCGAGCTGCATGAGGAGACGGGCTTTAGGGCTGGTCGCATTCGCTTTTTGACGTCGATTGTCACGTCCTGTGGTTTTTGCGATGAGATTATCCACATCTACTTGGCTACCAAGCTCGAGTTTGATGCGCCCAACCCCGATGATGACGAGTTTGTCAACGTGGACCTGGTGCCGCTGCATGAGCTGATCGACGCCGTACTCGACGGCAAGATCGAAGACGCCAAGACCGTCGTGGGCGCCTTGGCCTGCGACAGCATCGCACACCGCCTTGGGGGCACGGAGCTTTAACGAGTGGGGATAGCCCTGGGACAAGTACTACTGATTGCTTTGTCCCAGGGCCTTACGTTGCTGATATTTCTTTGAGGATCACATGCTGAAGAGGTTTCTTTCGTATTACGAGCCCCAGATGGGGCTTTTTGTTGCTGATACTGTTTGTGCTCTGGTGCTTGCCGCCATTGACCTTGCTTTTCCTATTATTCTGCGTAATTTGACCGGTGGGCTATTTACTCAGGGTCAGGCTGCCATTATGCAGGCGCTCGGCATGATCGCGGTGGGCTTGGTGCTGATGTATGCCGTCCGCTGCGCCTGCCGCTACTTTGTGAGCTATTGGGGCCACGTGATGGGCGCGCGCATGGAGTCCAAAATGCGCGAGGACCTGTTCGACCAGTATGAGCGCTTTAGCTTTGCGTACTTCGACCGCAACAGCTCGGGTGACATGATGAGCCGCGTGGTCAACGACCTGTTCGATATCTGCGAGGCGGCGCACCACGTGCCCGAGTGGATCATCATCTGCGGCATCGAGATTATCGGCTCGTTTGTGATCCTCTTTACCATCGCCCCGGTGCTGGCGCTTGCCATGGCTGCGGTGACAGCAGCGTTTTCGGTCATCATGTTTTGGCAGAACATGCGCATGCGCGAGGTCTTTAGCGACAACCGCAAAAAGATCAGCGGCATCAATGCGCAGCTGCAGGATTCGCTGGCGGGCATGCGCGTGGTCAAGAGCTTTGCCAATGAGGAGACCGAGCGCTTCAAGTTCCGCGCCTCCAACAATCGCTATCTTTCGTCCAAGGAGAACATGTATCACGCCATGGGCGTCTATACTGCGACGTATGGCCTGCTCTCGGGTGTGCTCTATGTGATCGTGGTACTGCTGGGCGGCTGGCTGGTCGCCCAGGGACAGCTGCAGGCGGTCGATATGGCGACCTTTGCACTCTATATTTCGCTGTTCTGCACGCCGCTCGAGACACTCGTCAATTCGGCCGAAACGTATCAGAAGGCCATCGCCGGCTTTAAGCGCATGGACGAGGTACTCTCGACCGCGCCGGATATCCAGGACAAGCCCGGCGCCATGGATCTGCAGGTGACCGCCGGCGCCGTGGATTATCACGACGTGTGCTTTAACTACGAGGATGTTGAGCTGGGCGAGGGCGATGCCGACGAGCGTCCCGTTATCGACCATATGGATCTGTCCATCAAGCCCGGGCAGACCATCGCTTTGGTTGGCCCTTCGGGCGGTGGCAAGTCCACGACCTGTTCGCTGCTGCCGCGCTTTTACGACGTTGCCGCTGGGTCCATTAGCATCGACGGTCAGGACGTGCGCGATGTGACGCAGCAGAGCCTGCGCCGCGCTATCGGCCTGGTGCAGCAGGATGTCTACCTGTTTGACGGAACAATCGGCGAGAACATCGCCTACGGCAAGCCGGGCGCTACGGCAGGAGAGATCGCCGAGGCCGCCCGTCGCGCCAACATCGATGCCTTTATCGAGTCGCTTCCACAGGGCTATGACACGGTCGTGGGCGAGCGCGGCAGCCGTCTTTCGGGCGGACAGAAGCAGCGCGTTGCCATCGCGCGTGTGTTTCTCAAGAACCCCAAGATCCTGATTTTGGACGAGGCGACGAGTGCTTTGGATAACGAGAGCGAGGAGGCGGTGCAGGAGTCGCTCGAAGAGCTGGCACGCGGCCGCACCACGATTATCATCGCCCATCGTCTTTCGACCATTAAGCATGCCGATGAGATTGCGACCGTTGAGCATGGTCGCGTTGTGGAGCGTGGCACGCACGAGGAGCTTCTCGCCCGTGGCGGCACCTATGCCCGTTACTATCGAATGCAGTTCGAAGGTGCGCGTGCGCACGAGCTCGACTGATTGATATGACAGGAAGTTTATGGCTGACAAGAACCCTTTGACTCCGGAAGAAGTGACGGAGTTATTCTCCGAAATCGATGCATCCGGCGTCTTGGATCCTACGCTCGCCAAAAAGCGTACCGAGCGCATGCGCGAGAAAGAGGCCGCCGTCAAGCGCGGTGACAAAGCGGCGCTAGCGCAGCTGCGCAGCGAGGACCGCGCGAGCCAGGCAAAACATATCGACCCGCTGTCCGAGGACGATCCTTCGGGCTCGCAGGTGAGCCATACCATTACGAAGACCGCGATGGCCGTGGTCATCGGTATTTTGGTGCTGATCGTGGGCATGCAGATTGGCTACGGCGTGATGCGTCGCCTGAACACCGCCAACCTGTCCGAGAGCGTTTCGGTCGATACCGTTTCGACCGCGCTGAAGGGCGGCCTTGAGTGGGGCAATGGCTTTACGCAGTTCCCGCTCGATTTTACCGTCGATGAAGCCGATGAACGCACGGGCACGGTCGAGGTGACGGTGTTGGACACATCGTCTGCCAACGAGCTCGAGCTGCTGTCCAACGGGCAGATTCAGGCCGCGGCGCTTGCGACCAACGCGTTGCTCAACGATAAGATCGACCGCGTGGTGTATAACGTTCACGCCTATATCGACGAGAATAGCAACATTCAGCACGATTCCTTCTTTGGCATGTTCCCCGCGCGCGGCCACCAGAGCGCCATTTTGACGTTCGTGTGGACCAAGAGCTCATCCAACGCCACGAGTATCGACTGGAAGATGCGCATCGTGAGTATGGATGACACCATCGCCGAGCGCATTCAGAAGCAGGTGAACTCGGTGTCGTCGTTGATTGAGGACCCGGTGGTGAGCCAGACCAAGATTGACGAGGAAAAGGCCGAACGTGACCTGGAGCATCGTCTGCATGGCCGCGAGATTTTCCGCGGCGGCAAGCCCGATCGCACACCGTCCAAACTGCTGGAGCAGGATAAGAAAAAGTAAGACGTCATCATCCCGCGTGAGCCACAAGCCCCGCGGGATGATTTTTAATCCTCGTCCTAGAAAAATCATTATGCATAGAAAGTCATAATTATCATTTCGTAAACATTTCGATGAAATTAACGCCATGAGGCATGCTTACGGTTACAATACCGCGAGGCCTAACTACACACCTTTAAGCCGGTCCTGTGAGACCGGGAAGGAGAACTATGGCGAACAACCATACCGCGGGCGCTGCCGCCCGCACCTTCGCGCCCAGCGAGCTTTGCCAGCGTATGCTGGCCAAAACCAGCAAGGGCACCTGTGGTCCCTGCATCCTGTATCTTGAGGATGGGACCATTTTTTATGGACGTGCATGCGGCGCCGAGGGCACCGCGACCGGCGAAGTCTGCTTCAACACCTCGCTCGAGGGCTACTTTGAGGTCATGACCGACCCGAGTTATGCCGGCCAAATCGTAACCATGACCTATCCGCAGATCGGCAATTACGGTATCGACGAGACCGACGTCCAGTCGGCCTTCCCCGGCGACGCCGTGCGCCCTGCGAGCGCTCCGGCTATGCGCGGCATGATCGTTCGCGACATGTGCGCCACGCCTTCTAACTGGCGCTCGGCCGTCAGCGTGCCGGAGTACCTGCGCGCTCACGGCATCGTCGCTATCGAGGGTGTCGACACCCGCGCCCTGGTGCGCCATCTGCGCGATAATGGTTCCAAGATGGGCATTATCTCGACCGAGATCTTCGACGTCGACGAGCTTGCCGAGCGTCTGGCCGCAGCGCCCACGCTGGTAGGCGAGAACCTGGTCAAGACCGTGAGCTGCCCTGAGCCCCACGCCTTTGCCGCCGTCGACCTGCCTGCCACGCATGACTTTGCACTTGCGGCTGCCGCTCCTGCCCGTCACAAGGTGGTCGCCTACGACTGCGGTGTGAAGCGCGGTATTCTGGAGGGGCTGGTCCGCGCCGGCTGCGACCTTACCGTCGTGCCGTGGGATACGCCCGCCCAGCAGGTGCTCGACATGAATCCCGACGGTGTCTTTTTGTCCAATGGCCCCGGCGACCCCGACGCCGTGGTGGAGACCTACGAGCAGGTGCAGCAGCTGATCGGCAAGGTGCCGGTCTTTGGTATTTGTCTTGGTCACCAGATGATCAGCCTGGCCTGCGGCGCCCAGATGGAAAAGCTTAAGTTCGGTCACCGCGGTGGCAACCAGCCGGTCATGAACCTGGTGAGCCGCCGCGTGGAGATCACCGCGCAAAACCACGGCTTTGGCCTGCTGTTCCCCAGTCTGGGCAAGCTTGTCCCCGAGCTTTCGGGCGGCGAGACCGAGCATGCGGCCGATGGAGATCTGCGCGCCTGGGTGCGCCGCGGAATCGCGCCGGTCGTGATGAACGAGCGCTTTGGTCGCATTCGCCTGACGCATGTGAACCTCAACGACGGCACCGCCGAGGGCATCCAGCTGCTCGACGCCCCGTGCTTCTCGGTCCAGTACCACCCCGAGGCTTCGCCTGGCCCCACCGATGCCCACTATCTCTTTACTGCCTTTACGCGACTCATGGACGGCGAGGAGAACTACCTGGACATCGATCCCGCGAAGGACCGCCTTGCCGGCTGGAACTTTGCTGAGTCCGAGACCGCTGAGACCGAGGAGAACTAACATGCCGAAGCGTACTGACATCAAGCGTATCCTCGTCATTGGTTCGGGCCCCATCGTCATCGGCCAGGCCTGTGAGTTCGACTACTCCGGCGCCCAGGCCTGCAAGGTGCTCAAGGAGGATGGCTTTGAGGTCATCCTGGTCAACTCCAACCCGGCGACCATCATGACCGACCCGGGCTTGGCCGACCGCACCTATGTCGAGCCCATCACTGCCGAATTTATCGAGCGCGTAATCAAGAAAGAGCGCCCGGACGCGCTGCTGCCCACGCTGGGCGGCCAGACCGGTCTGAACGCCGCCGTCGAACTGGCAAAGGACGGCACGCTCGACAAGTACGGCGTCGAGATGATCGGCTGCGACCTGGCCGCTATCGAGCGCGGCGAGGACCGCAAGCTCTTTAACGAGGCCATGGCCGAGATCGGCCTGGAGGTCGCGCGCTCGGGCTATGCCTACAGCGTGGCAGACGCCGAGGCCATCGCCGAGCGCGTGGGATATCCTTGCGTACTGCGTCCGAGCTTTACCCTCGGCGGCGCCGGCGGCGGCATCGCTCACACCCACGAGGAGCTCGTCTCCATCGTGAGCCAGGGCCTGGAACTCTCGCCCGCCCACGAGGTGCTGGTCGAGGAGTCCATCGAGGGTTGGAAAGAGTACGAGATGGAGGTTATGCGTGACCACGCCGGCAACGGCATCATCGTGTGCTCCATCGAGAACCTCGACCCCATGGGCGTGCACACCGGCGACTCCATCACTGTGGCGCCGGCGCAGACGCTCTCCGACCTTGAGTATCAGCGCATGCGTGTCGCGTCGCTCGCCATCTTGGAGAAGATTGGCGTCGAGACCGGCGGCTCCAACGTGCAGTTTGCCGTGAACCCCCAGACCGGTCGCTTGATCGTCATCGAGATGAACCCGCGCGTGAGCCGTTCGTCCGCGCTGGCCTCCAAGGCCACGGGTTTCCCCATCGCTAAGGCCGCCGCGCGCCTGGCTGTGGGCTACACGCTCGACGAGATCGTCAACGACATTACCAAGGCAACGCCTGCCTGCTTTGAGCCCACGATTGACTACTGCGTTGTCAAGGTGCCGCGCTTTGCCTTCGAGAAGTTCAAGGGTACCGACCCCACGCTCACCACGCGCATGAAGGCAGTGGGCGAGATTATGGCGATTGGCCGCACCTTTGAGGAGGCCTTCGGCAAAGCCATGCGCTCGCTGGAGGACGGTCACCAGGGTATCTGCGCCGGTGGCAAGGAGGGTGCCGACAAGCTGAGCGACGACGAGCTCGCCCAGGCCGTGGGCACCCCGACCGAGCACCGCATCTTCTTTGTGGTCGAGGCCCTGCGCCGTGGCTGGGACATCACCCGCATCCATGCCATCTGCGGCATCGATCCGTGGTACCTCAACCGTATCAACGACATGGTGCAGGTCCAGGAAAGCATCCGCGGCCTGCGTGTGGAGGATATCGACGCCGACGCGATGCGCTTGCTCAAGCAGTACGGCACGAGCGACGCCGAGATCGCCGCGCTGACCGGCTCGGACGAGCGCTTTGTGCGCGCCTATCGCAAGGGCCTTGGCGTGGTTCCCAGCATGAAGACGGTCGATACCTGCGCTGCGGAGTTCTCGAGCGCCACGGAGTACCACTACAAGACGTACGAGAACATCTACCGCACGAGTCCGGATGCCAAGAAGTGCGTGGCTCCCGACGAGACCACGCCGGCGGACAAGCCCAAGGCGATGATCCTGGGCGCCGGCCCCAACCGTATCGGCCAGGGTATCGAGTTCGACTACTGCTGTGTGCATGCGAGCTATGCGCTGGCGGCCCGCGGATTTGAGACCATCATGGTCAACTGCAATCCCGAGACCGTCTCGACCGACTACGACACGTCCGACCGCCTTTACTTTGAGCCGCTTACCTACGAGGACGTCATGGACGTTATCGATGTTGAGCGCCCCGACGGCGTCGTGGTGACGCTTGGCGGCCAGACCCCGCTTAAGCTGGCGCGCATGCTCGAGGAGAGTGGCGTCAACATCATGGGCACCAAGCCCGATGCCATCGACTTTGCCGAGGACCGCGAGCGCTTTGCCGCCCTGCTCGACAAGCTGGGCATCATGTACCCGCCGGCGGGTCAGGCCACCTCGTTTGAGGAGGCCGAGGCCGTCGCCGCGCACATTGGCTACCCGCTGCTGGTACGTCCGAGCTACGTGCTGGGCGGCCGCGGCATGATGATCGCCTACGATGCCGAGCACCTGCGCGATTACATGGCCGAGGCTGCGCGCATTAGCCCCGACTACCCGGTGTATCTGGACCGCTTCTTGGAGGGCGCGATCGAGTCCGATGTCGACGCCCTGTGCGATGGCGAAGAGGTCTATATCGGCGGTATCCTGGAGCATATCGAGGAGGCCGGTATTCACTCCGGCGACTCTGCGACCTGCATCCCGCCGTTCAGCTTTAGCGAGAGCCTGCAGGCAAAGCTTCGCGAGACCACGTGCCGCATCGCGATGGCGCTGGGCGTACGCGGCCTGGTTAACGTGCAGTACGCCATCAAGGGCGAGACCGTTTACGTGATCGAGGCCAACCCGCGTGCCAGCCGCACCGTGCCGTTTATCTCCAAGGCCACCGGCGTGCCGCTGGCCAAGTGTGCGGCGCGTATCATGGCGGGCGATTCCATCGCCAGCCTGGGCCTGCCGAGCGACGAGCGTCAGCTCGATTGGTTCTGCATGAAGGAAGCCGTTATGCCCTGGGGTCGTTTCCCGGGCGCCGACGTTATCCTGGGTCCCGAGATGAAGTCGACGGGCGAGGTCATGGGTATCGCCAAGAGCTATCCCGAGGCATACGCCAAGACGCAGCTGGCGATCGACTACAAGCTGCCCGACCCGAGCGCCGGCAAGGTGTTCATTAGCGTGTGCGATCGCGACAAGCGCCACATCCTTTCGGTCGCGCGTATCCTGCGCTACCTGGGCTTTGACATCTGCTCCACCGAGGGTACGGCGCGCGTGCTGCGCGGCGGCAACGTGACGTGCAAAGTCGTGGAGAAGATCAGCGGCCCACACGACAGCGAGCGTCCCAACATTGGTGACCTCATCGCCGATGGCAAGATCGCGGTAATCGTCAACACGCCGTACGGCCCGGGCTCGCGCGGCGACGGATATCTGCTGCGTACCGAGGCCGTGCGCCGTGGCGTGACCTGCGTGACCGCGATGTCTGCCGCCAATACGTACGTGAGTGCCATCGAGGCGGTGCGTGAGGACCAGCAGGGTCACGGCAGCGCCAACGACATGGGCATGGACGTCATCGCCCTGCAGGACCTGCCGCAGCACACGGTGTAATGTGACCTGGTCGGCCGGGGCGGGAGGGGCCGAGATTTCCCCCTTTCGCTCCGGCTGCAAGCAGAGTCGCTCAGGAGAAAACTCGGCCCCTCCCGCCCCGGCCTGCGGTGACTTGGCCGCACCGTGTGCTGCGGAAGGGGCTTTGCGTGATGACTAGGGCTGAATAAAAAGTGAGTGTGGGATCCGCCGTTCGTTTGAACGACGGCGCCCACGTTTTGGATTTATTGGGCTGTGGCGGTGAAGGTTGTTTTGTCGGCGGCGATGTGCACGTGCAGCTTTGCCTGACCGTCGCAGCTGATGAGCACGCCTACCTCGAACGGGGTTCCCGTCTTGTCGTAGGTCGAACGCACGATGCGCATCGCCGCCTTACCGGTGTTCTGTCCCAAAAGGCGCGCCTCATGTTTGTCGAGGTTGACCGTCTCGTAGACGGCATCGACGCTTGCGGGCAGGATGCCGGTCTTTTCCGCGATATAGGCGTAGAGCGAGCCATCCACGTCTTTGCGCGTGAGCTCGGGGCAAAGTGACACGGGGATATAGACGTAGTTGAGCTCCATGGGTTTGTCGTTGGCGAGACGCAGGCGGCGAATCTCCCAGACGGGTGTCCCTTCGGGCACTTTGAGCCCAGAGGCGATGCCGCGGACGGCCGGTATGCTTGAAAAGGCGAGAATCTGCGAGCTCGGAACCCGTCCCGCTTCGCGCATCCGCGCGCTGAAATTCAGGGCCAGGTCGATGCCGGGTGCTGAGGTTTGGGGCTTGATGAACGTGCCCTGCCCACGTTTGCGCACCACGCGCCCCTCGATGACGAGATCTTGGAAGCAACGGCGCACGGTCGCGCGCGATAACTCCAGCCGCTCACAGATTTCGAGCTCGCGTGGCAGCGGCGTCTTGGTGTCGAACGCCTGGCTGGCGATAAGCAGGGCGATTCGATGTTTAAGTTGGACATAGAGCGGCGTATCACCGCTGCGGTCGAAGGGTTCGGAGGCGAGAAACGAGATCATATCCATGAGGTACCTCCATGTCGTGAGCATACGTGACATGGTCTGACACTGCGGGACAAACCGGTGATGTCAGGCCCGATTCTTGTTGGTATGTATGGTACATAAGGAACATAAAACATTTATCAGGCAATCTACCTGCTATTTTAAAAATAATTAGAAGAAAAAATAATTTAGGCACAAAAATAGTTGCTACCGTTAACCGACGAATAGTTGCCGTTCGCAACTATTTTCTTGTACCGAACATGCCCCGGCGCAACAATAATCTCAGCAAAAAGCAAAGCCGTGCGACACACGGCAGGTCGAGAGGAGACCGCATGCGGTATCTGGTAATGGTCAGTCACGGAACGCTCGCTCCCGGACTGCACAGTGTCCTCAAGATGCTCGGCAATGACGCCCCGAACATCTTGTCGACGAGTCTCGTGGACGGCATGGGCGCTGACGAGTATGTCGAGAACGTCAAGGCGATGCTCGCTCCCGTTACCGCCGATGACGAGGTTGTCCTGCTTGGTGACATCCTGGGCGGATCGCCGCTCACCAATGCCATGAACACGCTGGCCGAGAAGGGCCTGCTCGCCCACACCATTGCCTTCGGCGGTATGAATCTGCCCATGGCTATGACCGCCATGATGGGGCTTGCCACCATGGACCTGGATTCCCTCAAGCAGATGATGCTGCAGGAGGGCAAGAACGGTATGTCCGAGCTCGTTGTCCCGACCGATGACGCCGACGACGAGGACGACGACATCTAGGCAGGGCATCCGCCCCAATTTTCGTGATGGAGCGGGGGTTAAGAGGAAAGACCCCCGGTGATAAGGAAAGGGAGAACGCATGATTTCGTTCATCCGCATTGACGACCGTATGATCCATGGACAGACCGTTACCCGTTGGGCCCTCGAGTATCCCTGCGACGGTCTTATCGCCGTCAACGACGCCGCGGCGTCCAATCCCGTGCTCAAGGAGGCCTACAAGAGTGCCTCGGGCAAGAAGACGTTCGTGTGGACCAAGGAGCACTTCAAGGAGGTCTCCGAGAAGGTTCTCAAGTCCAACACCAAGTACTTCCTGATCACCAAGAACCCGCTCGACATGAAGGAACTTCTCGTCGATTTTGGCTTTAAGCCCGGCATGGACCGCATCATCGTCGGCCCCTGCAACGACCGTCCCGGCGCCACCAAGCTCGGCAACAACCAGTCGATCACGCAGGAAGAGGCCCAGGCGCTCGAGGATCTCACCAACGCCGGCTACACGGTCGAGTTCGCCCTTATCAAGGAGAAATCCATTGGTGAGTGGCCCAAGTTCCGCGGTCAGTTTGGCTTCTAGTTAGGCGCCAGCTGCATTTTGGTACCTACAGCCCTGGGGAAAGGGGCTGAGGAATAAAGAAAGGGGAAAGCATGGCAATCAATGCATTCCAAGCCGCGCTGTTCGGCCTGTTCGCCTGCCTGGCATCACTGCCTGGCATGGGCGGCACGACGATCGGCAACTACACTCTGGGTCGTCCTCTGGTCGCCGGCCTCATCGTCGGCATCATCATGGGCGATATGCAGACGGGCATCCTCGTCGGCGCTGCCATCCAGGTTGTCTACATCGCTCTCGTGACCCCCGGCGGAACCGTCTCCGCCGACGTCCGCGCCGTGTCCTATATCGGTATCCCGCTGGCGATCCTCGCCATCAAGAACTCGGGCATCGATCCCGCCTCCGCTGAGGCTGCCGGCATGGCCGCATCCCTCGGTGCCGCCGTCGGCACGCTCGGCACTGTGCTCTTCTATGGCACCGCCACCATCAACCTGGTGTGGCAGGGCATGGGCTGGAAGTGGCTCGAGAAGGGCGATCTCCACAAGCTCTACCTGGTCAACAACGTTCTGCCTTGGATCGGTCACATCGTCTGCTCGTTCCTCCCGACGTTCATCATCACCATGGGCGGCACCGCCATGGTCGACCTCATGAAGACCTACATGCCCATGGACGGCATCGCGATGAAGACGCTGTTTACCGTCGGCTCGCTGCTGCCTACCGTCGGTATCGCCATCCTGCTCAAGCAGGTCATCTCTAAGCCCACGGACTTCCTGACGTTCTTCTTCGGCTTCACCCTGTCCGCTGTTATGGGCTGCAACCTGATCGCCGCTGCCGGCATCGGCTGCTTCTTCGCCCTGATCAACTATGAGATCGCTTCGCTCAAGATCGACCTCGCAAACGCTCCCAAGGCAGCTATCGCCTCGGGTTCAGATGATGAGGAAGAGGAGGACATCTAATGGCAGAGAAGAAAAAGCTCTCTAAGAAAACGCTTGCCAAGTCGTTCCGTAACTGGTCCTATGGCAACCTGACCTGCTTCTCGCAGGAGCACATGCAGACCTTCGGTTACCTGTGCGCCATGCTTCCGATTGTCGAGGAGCTCTACGACACGCCCGAGGAGCAGAAGCAGGCCCTCCAGACCTACTCCGCGTTCTTCAACACCGAGCCGCAGATCGGCACCATGATTGTCGGCGTCACCGCCGGCCTCGAGGAGGCTCGCGCAAACGGCGAGGCCATCGACGACGACGCCATCAACGGCATCCGCGCCGGCCTCATGGGCCCGCTCGCCGGCCTTGGCGACTCGCTGATCGTCGGTACCCTGATCCCGATTCTGCTCGGTATCGCCCTCGGTCTCTCGACCGGCGGCTCCCCGCTCGGCGCCATCTTCTATATTGTCGTGTGGAACCTGCTCATGTTCCTTGGCATGCGCTTTGCCTACAACCAGGGCTATGAGCTCGGCGGCAAGGCGGTCGAGGCCCTCGTCGGCCCCAAGGCCAAGGCTCTGCGTGATTCCATCGTGATGGTCGGTACCATGGTCATCGGTGCCGTGGGCGCAACTTGGGTCTCCATCACCTGCAGCCCCAACCTGGTGCTGCCCGGCGGCGGTAAGTTCCAGGACACGCTCGATGGCATCTATCCGCACCTGCTGCCGATGATCTTCATCATCTTCTGCTGGTACATGATGACCAAGAAGAAGGTCAACCCCATCGTTATGATGCTGATCCTCGTTGTGATCGCATTTGTGGGCGTTCTCATTGGCTTCTTCGACCCGGCACTGAGCTACTAGTCATCATCCCCTGGCCCCCTGTAAGGCCGTGCGGCCTCAACCGCACGGCCTTCTGATTTTGCGCCGCCCTTCAAGGGCAATATGGCCAGCGACCTCCATCGCCTACACGACACCCGCTATATTGCTCTTGAAAGATGACGTATTCGAAAAACGATGTACTTGCACATGATGCACGCTTTGCACGAGGAGGACCCATATGCACGAGAAACACGGACACGACCTTTCGCGCGACGACTTGATCCGCGAGGCAAAGATGCAGACCGATGCTATTCAGCGGCTCAACGTTTGGCTGCGCCTGGGCTATTCGCTCGTGGCTATTGGCTTTTTGGTGGGGATGTGGGGTATGCAGGGCGGCCCCGGCTGGGGCGTCCCCGCGGGCATCGTGTGCCTGGTGGTGGGCACTCCGCTTTCGATTGTGCTTAAGGTTGGCACGACCAACGCCAAAAAGAATGTTGAGCGTATGCTCGAGGCCGCGGGTATCGACGTTGAGGAGCTTATGCGACGCAAGAAGGACGAGCAATAGACTTCCGCGTTGGGGTATCATAAATAATTGTTGCGAATGTTAACTAATGTACGGCAAATGACGGTTTTATGGCCCTTCTAGAGTTGCAAAGGACAATATCCCCAGTGGATTACGATGACGTCGCTCGAAAACTGATTGTGTACTCACGTTCCCTTGCCAAGGGATCCTTGAGTGTTGCCGGCGGCGCCAGTGTGGGCGAGGCACCGGTTTTACAGTATCTATCGGGTATTGACGGTGATGTCATTCCCTCCGAGATTGCCAAGAAGCTGAAATTCTCCCGTGCGCGCATGTCGCATATCTTGGATTCACTCGAGAGTAAGGGTTACGTTCAGCGCAGGACTGATCCAAACGATCGTCGGCGTGTGCTGGTGAGCATTACCGAGGAAGGCCGTGATTTCGCGGCGAAAAAAAATGCCGAGAGTGTGGCATCGCTCTCGAAACAACTCTCAGCGCTCGGCGAGCACGATGCCCAGGAGCTCGTGCGCATCCTGAATAAAGCTTACAGCCTTACCTATGATGCCGACGACTACCTGGACAATCTATAAGGATAAAGACAGACATTTAGGTGCATCTTGAAATGCACCCGGGACAGTTGTGCCCATCAGCCACCGTCAACATCTCATTCCAAACCAAATCAGCCAACGTACGTCATGGCAATCCCCGGTAGGTTGCAGGATGGCGGCTGAGCCTTTCCCTCGGGAAACTTCGCGAAGCCCAGTTCCCGAGGGAAAGGTATGGTCTGTGTAATACCAGATAAACAGTACATTTTTGCTAGATTGGTATTTGACTGAAGAACCAATTGGTATGGCTTATTAAGCCCACCTTGCCGTTGACGCTTATTTTGCTACCGCTGGGAGAATTCCGAACTTGGGTGCGCAAGTGCTCCCATATGTTGATATGACCTAGTAGGTGGCTATCTGGTTACTACCAGTTGGCCCCTTGGTAACGGGTGGCCCCCATTGTGCGGAATGTACCGAACATCTCCGTTTGATACGTTTTCCCATGCTGCCGGGGGGGGGCGTCCTCGGCACCTCAGCATGTCGGAAGAAAGGAGACCAGATGCGCAGGAATTCCATTTTTACGAAACGGTGGGTGAAGGGAAGCGCGGTCCTCGTTGCCACTGCAGCGACGCTCGTGTTTGCCAATCCCCAGCAGGCGATTGCCACGCCACTCAAGGGCGTCGACTCGGCGACCGTGTCCCAGTCTGCCTCGAATGTCGTCGACATCGATTTCGCTGACGGCATCAAGGGCCGTATTACGTTCCTCGAGGACGGTATTTTCCGTTATAACGTCGACCCCAAGGGTGAGTTTTCCGAGTACGCCACGCCGCGCAGTAAGTCCCACACGGCTAAGATCCAGGCTCAGCCCGATACCTCGGACACCTACAGCAAGCCGAGTGCGACGGTTGCCGACAAGGGCGACACTATCGAGATCACCGGCGGAAAGGCGACCGTGATCCTGGACAAGGCGACTGGCAAGATGAGTATCAAGTCAGGCGACCGTGTCGTGGTTTCCGAGTCCGCGTCCCTCGACCTTGATAAGAAGGGTACCGTCCAGACGCTCGCCAAGGAGAAGTCCGAGAACTTCTTTGGCGGCGGCACCCAGAACGGACGCTTCCTGCACACCAACCAGACCATCGCCATCTCCAACACGAACAACTGGACCGATGGCGGCGTTGCCTCGCCCAACCCGTTTTATTGGACGAGTGACGGCTACGGCGTGCTCCGAAACACGTTTGCAGAGGGTTCCTACGACTTCGGTTCCACGGACTCATCGACGGTCACGACTTTGCACAGCGAGAATGAGTTTGATGCCTACTACTTCGTGGCGACCAACGAGGGAGCTTCGAACGTGGCAACTGAGATGCTGCAGGACTACTACAAGGTGACCGGTAACCCGGTACTGCTGCCCGAGTACGGGTTCTACCTTGGTCATCTTAATGCCTATAACCGTGATGGCTGGTCAACGACCTCGGGTCAAAAGAAGTGGGAGACCAAGGGCAGCAAGTCCTCGAGCGAGAAGGGCGGCGTTAAGTACGAGTCTGGCATGTCGACGGGCTACAAGCTCGACGGCACACTTGCGGCCGAGACGCTCAACGGTGAGGGCCCTACGGTTGATACCGAGAACATGAAAGCGACCGATTTCGACCGCCAGTTCTCTGCTCGGCAGGTTATCGATGACTACGAGGACAGCGACATGCCGCTCGGCTGGTTCCTGCCGAACGACGGCTACGGCGCCGGCTATGGCCAGAACGGTTACTACAAGACCGGCGGCGTCAACTCCGACGGAGCGAGCTCGGCCGACCGTCTTAACGCTGTGCGTGCCAACGTCGACAACCTTAAGAAGTTCACCGAGTATGCCAACTCAAAGGGTGTGAGCACGGGCTTGTGGACCCAGTCCAACCTTGAGCCCGACAGCAACCCTGAGACCCCGTGGCATCTGCTTCGCGACTTCGACGCCGAGGTCAAGACGGGAGGCATCACTACCCTTAAGACCGACGTTGCCTGGGTTGGATCTGGCTACTCCTTTGGTCTTAATGGCATCAAGACAGCTTATGACACGGTGACGACCGGCGCTAACAAGCGCCCCAACATCATCACGCTCGATGGTTGGGCCGGCACGCAGCGCTTTGGTGGCATTTGGACCGGCGACCAGTATGGCGGTAACTGGGAGTACATTCGCTTCCATATCCCCACGTATATCGGTCAGAGTCTTTCGGGCAACCCCAACATCGGCTCCGACATGGATGGCATTTTTGGCGGCGACCCCATCATCTCTGCGCGTGACTACCAGTGGAAGACGTTCACGCCCTCTATGCTCGACATGGACGGTTGGGGCACCTACCGTAAATCGCCCATGACGCACGGCGATCCCTACACAGGCATCTCGCGCTTCTACCTCAAGCTCAAGGCGCAGCTCATGCCCTATATCTACACGAGCGCGGCCTCGGCGGCCAACATCGACACGGGTAACGGCGATGCCGGCCTGCCCATGATCCGCGCCATGCTGCTTTCCGATAACTCCGAGTACGCCGCAAGCACCTCGACGCAGTACCAGTATATGTTCGGTGAGAACTTCCTAGTGGCACCGGTGTATCAGGATACCCAGGCAGACGAGAACGGCAACGACATTCGCAATGGGATTTACCTCCCCAACTACGGCACCGACGAGAATCCCACCATCTGGATCGATTACTTCTCGGGTAAGCAGTATCGCGGCGGCCAGGTTCTCAACAACTACGAGGCTCCGCTTTGGAAGCTGCCGCTGTTTGTGAAGGCCAACGCTATCGTGCCGATGTACGCCGAGAACAACAACCCCGAGGCCGTGAGCGACACCAACACCAAGGGTACCGACCGCAGCCAGCGTATCGTCGAGTTCTTCGCCACCGAGGGCGACGGCACCTTTACGCAGTACGAGGACGACGGCTCCTCCATCGAGAACAACACGACTGAGGACGATTCCTACGGTACGATCGACAATATCTCCTACGGTGAGCATGTGAGCACCGTCTACAGATCCAAGGCCGCAGGCGGCACCGCGACCTTTACCGCCGAAGCCTCGCAGGGTGGCTACAACGGCTACGACTCCAATCGCACCACGACCTTCGTGGCCAACGTGTCCGCCAAGCCCATGAGCGTCGTCGCCAAGAACGGCGGATCCGCGCTCAACGTGGTTGAGGTCGACTCGCAGGAGACCTTTGACACCGCGACCCCCGAGGCCGGCCAGGCGGTCTACTTCTACAGCGAGACCCCTAACCTCAACCACTACGGCAGCGATGTGGACGGCACCGAGGCCGAGCGGGGCGAGAGCTTTAACAACACCAAGATCACCACGAACCCCAAGGTCTACGTCAAGTTCGCGAAGACCGATGTTGCTGCGGCGGCGCAGACGCTCGAGCTGGGCGGTTTCGTGAACGCCGACGCTACGCTCACGGCCGATCGCCTCAACGAGAACCTCTCCGCACCCACGAACCTTGCTGCCCCCGAGGACGTCACGACCCCAACGAGCATCAAGCTCACCTGGGGAAAGGTCGATGGTGCTACCTCCTACGACCTTAAGGTCGACGGCACTGTGTTTGCCGTGGGTGATGCGGCCGAGTTCACGCACACCGACCTCGCCTACAATAGCAAGCACACCTACCAGATTCGTTCACGCAACGCCGAGGGTTACTCCGCCTGGAGCGATGTGCTCGAGGCGAACTCCGCACTCGATCCGTGGCGGAACGTCCCCGACGCCGAGGAAATCACCTGGGAGGGCTCACTTTACGGCAGCCATAAGGCCGAGCTTGCCTTCGACCATGAGTTCCAGTCGGGCGACGGCGGTTTCCACTCCGGTGGCAACGATCTAGGCAAGGCGCTTACCGTTGACTATGGACGCGCTTACAAGCTCGATAAGCTCGAGTACTATGCGCGCGATGACGCCGGCAACGGCACTGTGACCAAGATGCGTGTTGAGACGAGTCTCGATGGCGTCCACTGGACGAGCCAGGAGGTCGATTGGGCACGTTCCGCTGATTGTAAGACGGTAGCGTTTGACGGCACCGTGGCCGCCCGTTACGTGCGCATGACACCGCTCGCCTCGGTCGGCAATTTCTTCTCCGCGTCCGAGATTGCCATCTACAAGACCGACGGCACGGATGGCTTCGCCGTGGGCTCCAACCTCAACAAGGCCACGATCTCCGACGGAGACTACTCCAACATGAAGAACTATCTGGGCCTCGAGAACCGCGAGCCCGATACCCCGACGTTCGGTTCGCAGATCCGCGACCACTTCGCCGACCTCAACGATAACGGCGTTTACGACGTCTACGATTACTCGTTCACCATGGCGGGTCTTGACGGCGGCACTAAACAAAAGGGCAAGCTCGCAGGTTCGCTCGCGGTGATTCCGAGCAAGACCGAGGTCGAGGCCGGTGATGAGATCACCGTTGATGTCTATGCGGCCGACGCCAAGAACGTCAACGCCCTGGGCGCTCTCGTCAACTTCAAGAGCGACCAGTTCGAGTTTGTGTCCGAGAGCATCGCGCAGGACGGCTCGACTGCCGGCATGGAGAACCTGTCTCGCGAGAAGGTCCAGTTCGCGGACAGAACGCAGACTATCAATCTCGCCTTTGCCAACCGCGGCGATGGCAAGCTCTACAACGGTACCGGCGCGGTGGCGAGTTTCAAGCTCAAGGCCAAGACCGCCGGCAAGGTCGAACTGCCCTCGACATCTTGGCTCATCGGTCCGGCATGCGACGCACTTGAGTTTGCGAGCGACGGCACGGTGACGATGCCGGATGTTCCTCAGCCAACGGTCGCCGAGTACGGTCAGGATGCCTTCAACATCACGATGACCAACGATGAGCTCACGACCGACGACGGGACCAACGTCGAGAAACTTATCCAGCAGAAGAGCTATAACGCGCTGTTCGATAATAACGAGGGCGACAACGGCTTTGAGTTCCTATGGAACTGGAGCGGCAACTGGGACAGCGAGGGTAAGCTTCCGAGTTACGTGAAGCTTCCCACCACGATGACATTCGCATTTAAGACGCCGTCGAAACTCGATAGTGTCGAGGTCGTTAACCGCAACGGTGGCAACGGAACCGTGCAGAAGATCAAGGCTGTCGTGACGTTCGAGGATGGCTCGACCCAAGAGTTCGCGGGCGGGGAGTACGATTCCTTCCGGGCTCGCTACGCCTTTGGCCTCTCTGCCGAGAACAAGGGCAAGAAGGCGACCAAGGTCGAGGTCACGCCGCTTGAGGCATCGGGTGACCAGATGCTCACACTGCGTGAGGTCAACTTCAACTACACGCAGGGTGTCGAGGCCATCGAGGGTGTCGAGCTAGGCAAGAACCAGACCGAGTTCTTTGAAGGCGACGTTACGCTCGTCGACGCCAAGGCTACGCCTGAGAGCGCCGGCTACCCCTATGTGACGGTCGAGAGCTCCGACCCCTCTGTGGTAAGCGTCTCCGCTGTTCAGGCTGGCGATAGCGTGAGCTACTACCTGCGTGCCAACAAGGCCGGCAAGGCAAAGATCACGGTGGCGTCGGTACTCGACCCCTCCAAGACCGCATCCTATGAGGTCGAGGTCAAGGCTGGTGTCGATACCTCTGCGCTCGTGGCAGCGCTTTCCAAGGCCGCGGGCTACAGCGAGTCCGTCTACACTAAGGATTCCTATGCAGCTCTCACCACTGCGGTCGAGGCGGCTCAGAAGCTCCTCGACGGCGGCCAAGGCAGCTATAGCAAGAAGGATGTCGCAGACGCCACAGTCAAGATCGAGAAGGCAATCGACGGCCTCAAGATGCGCCCTGTCGATGAGAAGATTCTCATCAACACGCCCGAGAACCGCAAGAACGTCAAGGTGGCCCGCTTCTCGAGTGAGGCCGACTACGAGGGCAGCAACGCCGTCAACGCTCTCGACGGCGACGAGCGGACGCTTTGGCACAGCGACTGGGCCCATGGGACCGGTATGCCCCAGTATCTGAGTGTCGACCTGGGCCGCGACTACGATCTCACCGACGTTACATTCCTGCCGCGCCAGGACGGCGGCACTAACGGCGATATCTTCGAGGCCGAGATACTGGTCTCCGACACTGCCGACGGTTATGAGATGGGCACCGCCGCGTCGATGGGTACGTTCGCCTTCGACAACGACGGCCGCGTGCTCACCGACCGTGGCGACTGGAAACAGATGAGCTTTGGCGCCGCGCGCGGTCGCTACGTGACCGTCAAGGTGATTCACGCCGGCGGAGGCGACGTTGATGCCTACTGCAGCATGGCAGAGCTCAAGTTCTACGGTACGGCCGTCCTCGATCCGGTGGCGAAGGATGATCTCGCTACCGCGATCGAAAAGGTTGATGCCGAGGTTGCTGCCGGCGACCTCAAGGCCGGTGACTACACCGAGGCCTCCTGGACGGCGCTCGAGAACGCCCTGGCGAGCGCCCGCGCCATCTTGAGCGACGAGAACGCCACGCAGGACGAGGTCGACCAGGCGCTCAGAGCGCTCGAGAGCGCCCGCGGCGCGCTCGAGAAGACCCCGGTGGCCCCGGTCGAGAATCCGACTAAGAAGCAGCTCAAGGCCCTGGTCAAGCAGGCGAAGGAGACTGACACCAGGGGCAAGACGGCCGAGTCTGTCAAGGTCCTGACGGATGCCATTACCTACGCCGAGGACGTCTTGGGTGATGAGAATGCTTCCGACACCCAGATCCAGGCGGCCTATGGCCAGCTCAAGCTGGCCATTGAGAGCCTCAAGGATGCCGATTCCGGCAACCAGGCGGGCAAGCCCGCAGGCGACAAGGCCCAGGGCAGCAAGAAGAACGGCTCGGCGATTCCCAATACCGGAGACCAGACGGCGGCGACCGTCGCGACCGTCGGTGGTCTTGGCGCCATCATCGCCGCAATCGGCGCTTTCTTCCATCGTCGCAGCAAGGCTAAGTAGCCCCAGCAACAGCTAAGCAAGCGTGCCCGCCGTCCCACCCAAGGACGGTGGGCACGCTTTTTGAATGTAGGCGGAAAGCTCCGACCCTTCGGCCTTAATCTCGCAAAGCGTTCCGTCTCCCGCCGAACACATCAGCATCGGCGGCTATACTTGAATTATTTGCAGTTAAGGGTCGCGGATTCGCCGCGTCACCGCTCTCAACAGGAGGTCTTTGTTTATGGCAGATCAAAAGCCGGTTGTCGGGATCATCATGGGCTCCAAGTCCGATCTGGGTGTTATGGAAGGCTGCACCGCCGAGCTCGAGGCGCTCGGTGTGCCCTATGAGCTCGTCATTGCGAGCGCACACCGCACGCCGGCGAAGGTCCACGAGTGGGCCTCGACTGCCGCCGATCGCGGTATCAAAGTGATTATCGCCGCCGCCGGCAAGGCTGCTCACCTGGGTGGTGTCGTGGCTGCCTTTACGCCGCTGCCGGTTATCGGTGTGCCTATGAAGACGAGTGACCTGGGCGGTATGGATTCGCTGCTGTCGATGGTGCAGATGCCTTCGGGCGTACCCGTGGCCTGCGTTGCCATCAACGGCGCCAAGAATGCCGCCATCTATGCCACGCAGATCTTGGGCGCATGCGACCCCGAGTACCGCAAGGTTATCGAGAAGATGAAGCAGGAGATGGCTGACGCCTAGGCGTTCCGCCGTTTCACCGCAGTATAAGGAGAGCCATGTCCGACTATCAGGGAAAACGATTCAAGGCTTCTCAGATTCCCGATCCGTCGAAGCCGGGTGCTGCCCATGCGGCACAGCAGGGTCGGACATCCTCTCCTCAGCAGCCGCGCACGCCGCGCCCCGTGACACCGGCGACGCATCGTCGACAGGACGCGCCGGCCGCATATCGACCTTCATCTTATAGCACCGCTAAGAAGCCGCCCCGGTCTTCATCGCATGCCACGCCGTCGGATTACACCGAGTCGCCGCGTAAAAAGCGCCGCTCCATCATTCCTATTCTGCTCATCATCGTGGGCATCGGTCTGATTGTTGCCGCCGCTGCCATCTTTATCAATGCCCAGATTGGCTATAAGCAGGCGAGCGATTCGTATCAGAAAATCGAGAAGCAATATGTAAGCGATAAGGACGCCAGCGGCGTGCCGATTATCGACTTTGATGCACTTGCTCAGACGAACCCCGAGATTGTGGGTTGGATTTACGTGCCGGGAACCAACATCAACTATCCCGTGGTGCAGACCAACAACAACTCCAAATACCTCAACACGCTGTTCGATGGCACGTCTAACGCCTCGGGTGCCATCTTCTTGGATAGCGATGACACCGCGCCGGGAATGGTCGACCAGCAGACCACGATCTACGGCCACCATATGAACGATGGGTCGATGTTCAACGTGATTTCGGATACGACTGACCAGGCAACGTTCGATAGCGTTGAATATGTGTACTACATCACGCGCGATGCGACGTATAAGTTGCGTCCGCTGGCGACCAAGGTGGTCGAGGACACGTATGCCAAGGCGCGCACGACCAATTTTGAGGGCGACGACGGACTCAAGAACTACCTGTCCGAGATGCTCGACGGCGCTTCTGCCGTGGCGAGTGATGCCACCGATCGTGCCGCTTCGGCAACTAAGGTTGTAACGCTTGTGACCTGTCGTTCGCTGTCGCTGAGCAACACACGCGCCGTCATGGTGCTCACGCCGGTCGAGGAATAAGTTGTTCGAGAGTAGCTAAAAAGGCCCCGTCCCAAATTGGCTACTCGACGACGGTAAGGGAGAAATGATGCTCGAGAGTGGCAAATTGATGCCTTCGATTGATGCTTGGCTGCGCGAGGCCAAGGCCGATGCTTCGGCGGCAGGCTGTGGGATGTATCTGACGCATAACGGTGTGGTGCGCGCGACGCCCAAGGCTGAGGTGCGCGGAGTCGAGACCGATGGCGTGGCGCCTGGGCATAAGGTGGGCGGCATGGTGTTTGGCTTCGATGCTCAGAAGGTGCAGGCGGCTATCGAGGCGACGCGTGCGATGCCGGGTATCGGCTATGTGCGTGTGTGGCTGGCAAGCGGCGAGCTTGCCGTAGGTGACGACATCATGCTCGTGCTTATCGGCGGGGACATTCGCCCGCACGTGGTCGATGCGCTGCAGGCGCTCGTTGGCACCATTAAGAACGAATGCGTGAGTGAGGTCGAGCGCGAGGCGTAGAGGCTTGCGTCGATAGAAGGATCGTTTATAAAAATGCCCACCGGTACGTGTGATACCGGCGGGCATTTTGCGTTTTGGGCGCGGTGGGCGCTACACGCGTGTCGCATCCTTGGGGCTCATGGTCATGCTCTGGAAGCGGTTTTCCATGTACTCGTTATCGAAGTGCTCTCCGTAGAACTGTGCGACGGGAATGTCCGGCTCCGTGCCGTTAACGCGCTGGTACCAGTAGTCGAGCGACTGCAGCGTCATGACGCCGTCGACCAGCATGATAACGGTAAAGATGACGGTGGCCGAGTAGCGGCTCTTCCAGGGGATCTTGTTGATAAGCTTAAGCAGCCTCGGCAGCAGCAGCTTGATCCAGATGAGGCCGCCCAGGCCCCACAGGCAGGCGAAGCCCGTGCAGGTGCGTCCGCCCGTGAGGACCACGAGCGGATCGGGCAAACCGAACAGCGTTATGTGCGAGTAGCTCCACGAGACCACGCCAAACGCGGTCTGCATAAACCAGCCCACGAACACCTCAAAGCTGGCGCCGAGCAGGGCGCTCACCAGGAAAATGATGATGGGGTTCTTTTTGTAGAAGCGGTTAAGCACCATGGTCATGAGCACGGCGCCAAATCCGTAGATGGGGCTGAAGGGGCCAAACAGCATGCCGGCGCGGTTCTGATAGACGCCCGGGTCGTCGACCGTCATGTGCCAGATGTCCTCGGCGATCAGGCCGAGTATGCAGCAGACAAAGAACACCCAGAACAGGTTGAAGTAGTTGAGCTTGATGTAGCCCTCGCCGGTTTCATCGCGGCCGAGCATGCCCTCGGCGGCAGCGTCGCGGTCGAGCATCTCCTGCAGGCGGCGCTGCAGTTCGCGCTCCTGACGCAGCGTGGGGTCGACGGTTGCCGAAAGTGCAACAAGGATGCCGAGCTGGATCGCGGGACGCAGCAGGAAGGGCCCGATGCCCTGGAGCATCACGTCGACCAAAAGCTCGACGACGGTGAATGCAATAAGGATGTAGGACAGGCGGGCGGCGTTGCGGCGCTGGTTTTTGATAAGGTCCAGGCCAAAGATGATTAGGATGACGGCACTTGCCGCAGAGAGCATGATGCCGCCGACGATAAGGCCGACTGCGACGAGCGTGTTGTCGCCGAGCTTTTCGGTGGCGTTGCCGTTAACAAGTGCCGTGATGACCTGCCACATAAAGGCAGCGACCGACGGGAGCGTGCCCACGCCGGACAGGATGCACAGGACGGCGTACACCTTAATGATGAGGGGGATCTTCTTGACCTCCGTGGCGCTGGGGACGCTGGGGTCGAGTTCGTTTCGATCCATACATAACCTTTCTCGTTTTGCTGTAGGTACAAGGATACGCCGCCGACCTGCCAAAAGACAGGACGAACGTCCCAATTGCAACTTTGTAATCCCCAACGGTGGACGCGGCGGCCATCTGGGGGGCGCGGGCGCTTGCACTGGACAGACCGATAAAATGTTTGGCAACAAAACTGATTATTAGCTCGGTGGGCTTTTAAAAAGCGCTGCTCATGCGCTGGGGAGCACGTCGCGCCGTGCGTATAATAAGGCGGGTAACGCCAAAAATACGAGGCTCTGAGGGGATACCATGTCTCAAGAAACCATCCGCGCGGCCGAGCGTGCCGCGGGACAGGTGAACACCATGTCGACGTATGATCCGGACTCCGACCAGCTGCATGAGGAATGTGGCATTTTCGGCGTATGGGCGCCCGATCGCGACGTGGCTCGACTGACGTACTTTGGCCTGCGTGCGCTGCAGCACCGTGGCCAGGAATCGGCTGGAATCGCCGTGGGTGACGGCGGCACGGTTATGGTCCGCAAAGATCTGGGCCTGCTCGACCGCGTGTTCTCCAACGCCGACCTGTCGACGCTCTCCGGCCAGCTGGCCGTGGGTCATGTGCGCTACGGCACTGCCGGCGCCAAGAGCTGGGAAGCCTCTCAGCCGCACCTCTCTACCATCAATAGCGTCATTATCGCGCTCGCGCACAACGGCACCCTCGTCAACACCGACGAGCTGCGCCGTCAGCTGATCGAGCTGGGCGTGCCGTTCCTCTCCAATTCGGATTCCGAGGTCGCGACCAAGCTTATCGGCTACTTTACCCAGCGTACGGGCCACCTGCGCGAGGGTATTCGCAAGACCATGGAGCTCGTGCGCGGCGGCTACGCCATGACGCTCATCAACGAGCAGGCGCTCTACGCATTTCGCGATCCACACGGCATTCGCCCGCTCGTGCTGGGCAAGCTGGTGGACGAGGGTCTGGACCAGGCCGATGCCGCAGCCGTTTCGCAGCTGCCGTCGCAGGACGGCGCCGCGACGGTCGACTCCGCCGTCCGTGTCACGCGCGCCGGCGGCTGGGTCGTTGCTTCCGAGACCTGCGCACTCGACATCGTGGGTGCCGAGTACGTCCGTGACGTCCGTCCCGGCGAGATCTTGCGCATCAGCGCCGAGGGCCTGGTATCCGAGCAGGGCGTGCCTGCAGCCGAAGAGCCCGCCAACTGCATCTTTGAGCAGGTCTACTTTGCCCGCCCCGACTCCATCATGAACGGCAAGAGCGTCTATGCCTGCCGTTACGACATGGGTCGTCAGCTGGCACATGAGGAGCCTGTCGAGGCCGACCTGGTCATCGGCGTGCCCGACTCCGGCCTGCCGCCTGCGGAGGGGTATTCGCACGAGAGCGGTATTCCCTTTGGCGAGGGCCTTATCAAGAACCGCTACGTGGGCCGTACGTTTATCGAGCCTACGCAGGAGTTGCGCGCCATGGGCGTGCGTATGAAACTCAACCCGCTGCGCGACAACATCGAGGGCAAGCGCCTGGTCGTCATCGACGACTCCATCGTGCGCGGCACCACCATGGTGCAGCTCGTCAAGATGCTGCGCAACGCCGGCGCCAAGGAGATTCATATCCGCATCAACTCGCCCGAGGTCATCTGGCCGTGCTTCTACGGTATCGATACCGACGTGCAGTCGCAGCTTATCAGCGCCAACAAGACGGTCGACGAGATTTGCGAGTATATCGGCGCCGATTCGCTGGCCTTCCTTTCGGTCGAGGGCCTGCTTAAGGTCATGCCCAAGGGCGGTTACTGCGATGCGTGCTTTACCGGCCGCTACCCCGTGGCGATTCCCGAGAGCTTTGGCCGCGACAAGTTCATGGAGGGCTTTAAGCCCCGCAACCTGGACAAGCCGCTGCACGTTGATGACGACGCCGTGGTCGAGAAATACGACGATCGCAGCTGGGAAGAGGAACACGGCGAGGCCTAAAACCTGCCATGTAGGGACAGGTTTATTTTGGTAGGTTTTACCTGCTGTTTTGTTGATATGACGGCGCGCGTTGTTATGGCGCGCGCCGAAATGAACGCAACTATGAGCACCGTTTGGCGCCCGCGCGGCGCCACGGTAGTGGGAGAGGAAGGCTCAGATGAGCGACAGCAAGCATGTGACGTATGAGGATGCCGGCGTCGATACCGCCGAGGGCGGCCGCGCCGTTGACGCTATTAAGCAGATGGTTAAGGACACCAACCGTCCCGAGGTCATCGGCGGTATCGGTGGCTTTGGTGGCTTATTCTCGGCCGCCGCGCTTAAGGATATGGAAGACCCGATTCTGATTAGCGGTACCGACGGCGTGGGCACCAAGCTCGTGCTTGCCCAGATCATGGACCGTCACGAGACGGTGGGCCAGGACCTGGTCGCTATGTGCGTCAACGACATTTTGGCTTCGGGCGCCGAGCCGCTGTTCTTCCTGGACTATGTTGCCATCGGTCACATCGAGGCCGGGCACATGGCAAAGATCATCAAGGGCGTGGCCGATGGCTGTAAGCTCGCGGGCTGCGCGCTCGTGGGCGGTGAGATGGCCGAGCACCCCGGCGTCATGGCTCCGGCCGACTACGACCTTGCCGGCTTTACCGTGGGCGTCGTCGACCGTCCCAAGATGCTCGACCCCGCAAACGTCCGCCCGGGCGATGTGATCCTGGGCCTGCCTTCCACCGGCGTGCACTCCAACGGCTACTCGCTCGTGCGCAAGGTCATCGGCGTCGACGGCATTAAGCCGGGCACGCCCGAGGCCGCCGCTAAGGCGGAGGAGCTGAGCCGTCCGCTCGAGGAGCTCGGCGGTGCTTCGCTGGCAGACGCCCTGTTGGCCCCCACGCGCATCTATGTCAAGCCGATTCTGGAGCTGCTGCGCGGTGGCGCTCCGGTGCACGCCATCGCCCACATCACCGGCGGCGGCATCACCGAGAACCTCAACCGCGCGCTTGCCGACGACGTTGACGCCGTGGTCACCCGTAACGGCGCCGAGATGGGTTGGGACGTTCCGCCCGTCATCACCTACGTCTCGCGCCAGGCCGAGCTCGCGCCCAATGAGGCATGCAAGACCTTCAACATGGGCGTTGGCCTGTGCCTGATCGTCGCCCCCGAGGACGAGGCCGCGGTGACCGAGGCTCTGGTCGCGCTGGGCGAGAAGCCGTTCCGCGTGGGCGAGTGCGTCGAGGGTTCCGGTAAGGTCGTGTACTCCGATGAGCGCTAACGAGCAGATGACTGCTGCCGCGAGCCTGGGCTTTGTGCCCTACACCCGTCCGACCGGCACCGATACGGCCGAGCCGCTCAAGATCGGTGTGCTCATCAGCGGTTCGGGTACCAACCTGCAGGCGCTGATCGACCTGATCGCCGCCGGCAAGCTCAACGCTTCGATTGAGCTTGTGGTGTCGAGCCGTCCTTCGGCTAAGGGTTTGCAGCGCGCTGAGCGCGCGGGCATCCAGACGCTCACGCTGTCCAAGGATGTCTATGCCGACCCCATCGCCGCCGACGAGATCATTGCGCACGAGCTGCTCGAGCGCGGTTGCGAGTATGTGGTCATGGCCGGCTACATGCGCATGGTGCACACGCCGCTGCTGGCGGCGTTTCCCAACCGCGTGGTCAACTTGCATCCGGCGCTGCTGCCGAGCTTTACCGGTGCGCATGCGATTGACGATGCCTTTGCGCGCGGCGTCAAGGTAACTGGCGTGACCGTGCATTTTGCCAACGAGATCTACGACAACGGTCCCATCATCGCCCAGCGTGCGCTGGCTGTTGAGGAGGGCTGGGATGTCGACACGCTCGAGGAGCACATCCACGCGATTGAGCACGTGCTGTATCCCGAGGTCGTGCAAATGCTCGCCGACGGCCGCGTCCACGTGCTGGAGAGCGGCAAGGTCGCAATTGACGCGCCTCGCGGCTAGCGGCGCACAGTACAATTTAGCCGAGTAGTCAGGGTGGTCATTGGCGCCAAGGCGCGCGTGGCCACCTTTTGTTTTTGGGTAGTCATCGGGGACGGTCTTTAACGACTAGTCATTCAAGAACGTCGCAGGTGACTGGGTGAGAGAGGTGAGCGCATGGCGGATAACGAAGCTCTGTTTACGCCTGAGCTGGTGTTTTTTGATTGGGAGTGTGCAACGCCGGATGAGGTGTTTGCGCGGCTCGAGGGCGAGCTTGCACCACGTGGCTACATTGCGTCCGGTTGGCTCGACGCCGTTCGCACGCGCGAGGATGCCTATCCCACGGGTCTTGCCATGCCGGCGGCAAACATTGCCATTCCGCATACCGATCCGGGGTTTGTGGCCAAGCCCTATATCGCGGTGGTGAAGCCCGCCGCGCCCGTGACATTTAACGCTATGGCTGGCATGGGCGCTCCGGTGCCGGCGCAGATCGTCATCAATCTGGGCATCGCCGAGCCGGGCGGCCAGGTCGAGGCCCTGCAGGCACTCATGAACATCTTTATGGACGCCGATGCCGCAGCCGACGTGCTCGGCCAGACCACGCCCCAGGGCATGGTCGACGCCATCCGCCGTCACTTCTAAGGTGGGGCTGAGTCGGCACTTGGGGACTGTCCCTAACTGCCGGCTGCCAGAGCTGTCCCCTTTGCACCAAAATGGTGCAGATTAACCTGTCCCCAATGCACCAAGCGTGCCGCGGGGGCTGCGTTGTGACACAATGGCGTTTGTTCGATTCGTTATGCGAAAGGCCAACTATGGCAAATAAGAAAAAGAACTCCGAGGCCGCGCCGACGCCCGAGCAGCAGGCCCGCGCTGCCTCCAGCTCTCGCAAGAAGCAGCGCAAGACGTACGTGTCTAAGACCGTCAAGATCGTTCTGGTGGTCATCGGCGTGCTGGCGATGCTGCTTTCCGTCTCGGCGATGGCGTGCTCTGGCCTTATGTCGCAGGCCGAGGACACCTCGGGCTACAAGCTGACCGGCGGCGTTGCTGCTACTATCAACGGTACCAACCTCACCGAGGACACCGTGACCAAGCAGATCATGAGCATGCGCACGTCCTACGGCTACACCAAGGATGAGGATTGGGCGCAGTATCTGGTTGACAACGACCTCACTCCCAAGAAGTACCGTAAGCAACTCATCGACTCCTACACACAGCAGATTCTGCTTCAACAGGCACAGAAGGAGAACGGCGTGACGGTGTCGGATGAGGAGGTCGAGAAGGCTTGGAAGGACGCGTGCAAGAGCGCGGGCGGTGCCAAGGCCTTTAAGAAGACCCTCAAGACCTACGGCTATACCGAGGACACCTACAAGGATTCGCTCAAGGAGAGCCTGGCGCAGCAGAAACTCAAGGATGCCGTCGCGCCCACGAGCAAGCCCAAGGACAGCGAGATTGTCGATTACATCAACGAAAACCTGTCCAGCTACAACGACGCCCGCCGCTCGTCGAACATCCTGATCAAGGTTGATTCCGACGCTTCCGACGAGGACAAGGCTGCCGCCAAGGCCAAGGCGCAGGAGTGCCTGGACAAGATCAACTCCGGTGAGCTGAGCTTTGAGGACGCCGTTGAGCAGTACTCCGACGACACCGGCTCCAAGGAGAAGAAGGGCGATGTGGGCTGGGATAAGCTCACCACCTTTGTCGACAGCTACCAGACGGCGCTCGAGGGACTCAACAAGGGCGACGTGAGCGAAGTCATCGAGTCGACCTATGGCTACCACATCATCAAGTGCACCGACTACTTCCATGTCGATAATCAGGTTGATGACATCAAGCAGGTACCCAAGGACATCAAGAAGTATGTCTCCAACGTGGTGAAGACGCAGGCGGCCAGCACCGCGTACAGCGAGTGGCTGGAGCAGTACAAGAAGGACGCCGACATTACCGTCAATCCCATGCCCAAGGACGTACCCTATAACGTGAGCCTGAAGGGCGTCACCAAGAGTTCGACCGACGATTCGTCGACGACTGAGTAATCATGGGGCGGTGCTCGCGCGAGTGCCGCCCACGCTATTAGAGAGGATTTGCAGATGACCAACGAAGAGCTGCAGAAGGAAATGATCGCGGCCATGAAGGCCAAGGACAAGGTTCGCCTGTCCATCATTCGCCAGGTTAAGGCCGAGGTGAAGAATATCGAGGTTAACGAGCGCCGCGATGTGACCGAGGAAGACGTCAACAGCATGATCAAGCGTCTGATCAAGCAGACGAGCGAGACGCTGGAGATGTCCATCAAGGCCGGCACCGACCAGGAGCGTACCGACAACCTGACCGAGCAGGTCAAGATTCTGGAGAGCCTGCTGCCCGCGCAGGTTTCGGGCAAGGAGCTCGAGGCTCTGATCGAGCAGGTCATCGCCGAGCTGGGCGCCACGTCCAAGAAGCAGATGGGCCAGGTCATGGGGGCGCTCGGCAAAGCCACCGGCGGCAACTTCGACAAGCCTGCCGCGGCAAAGATCGTCGGAGCAAAGCTGGCTTAAGGGCCGAGCGGTACATAGTTGATGTTAAGGGGACGTGACCATTGCGGTCGCGCCCCTTTTTGCTGGGCTGGGCAATCATTGGGGACGGGCTTAAATGAGTGCCCAATGAGCGGGTACTCATTTAAGCCCGTCCCCAATGAGTGGGTTAAAGGTTGCGGGTTCTTTACGGGAATGTAGTGTGGGCTGCGGAAACGCGGTTCTTTCCGTACAATAGTTCAACTCGTGTAAACGCAGGGAAGGGACATTCATGGCAGACATGATCGAGATCAAGCATCTCAACAAGTACTTTGGCGACCTGCATGTGCTCAAAGATATCAATCTCACCGTCAAGCGCGGCGAGAAGCTCGTAATGATCGGGCCTTCCGGTTCGGGTAAGTCGACGCTCATCCGTTGCGTCGATTATCTGGAGGAGCCCACGTCGGGCGAGGTCGTCATCGACGGTACGCCGCTCACCAAAAAGAATCACCTGGAGATGGCTCGCAAGTATAGCTCTATGGTGTTTCAGCAGTTCAACCTGTATCCCAACATGACGGTGCTGGGCAACCTGACGCTCGCGCCCATCAAACTGCAAAAGAAGAGCAAGGAGGAGGCGACCGAGATCGCCATCGCTGCGCTCAAGCGCGTCGGCATGGCGCATAAGGCCGGCGAGTATCCGCAGAATCTCTCGGGTGGTCAGCAGCAGCGCATCGCCATCGCCCGTGCCCTGTGCACCAAGCAGCCCATCATCCTGTTTGACGAACCGACCTCGGCACTCGACCCCGAGATGGTCCAGGAGGTTCTGGACGTTATGATCGAGCTTGCGCAGGAAGATATCACCATGATCTGCGTGACGCACGAGATGGGCTTTGCACGCCAGGTGGCCGACCGCGTCATCTTTATGGAGGACGGCCGCATTTTGGAGGAGGGCACGCCCGAGCACTTCTTCGATAACCCCGAGAACCCGCGCTGCCGCGAGTTCCTGTCCAAGATTCTGCACTAGGCGCGGTGATGGACATGACGGATATGACGAGGGCGGCCGTGTCGCGCCGTCACTTTTTGCAGCTGGCGGGCGCCGGCATGCTCGCGTTGACGGGGACCGCGCTTACCGGTTGTGGCAACTCCACCAGTGGCGAGGGCTCCGACAAGGGGTCCAAGCTTGCGGCCATTAAGTCGCGTGGCCATCTGAATGCCGGCGTTAAGAAGGATGTTCCCGGCTACGGCTATTACGACACCGCCAAGGGCCGCTTTGAGGGCATGGAAGTCGATTTGTGCTACCAGATCGCCGCTGCCGTCTTCGGCGTGAGCTACAAGGAGGCCCGCGCCCAGGAGCTTGTCGAGTTTACCGACGTAACGCCCAAGACGCGCGGCCCACTGATCGATAACGGCCAGCTCGACGTGGTCGCGGCGACCTACACCATCACCGACGAGCGCAAGAAGAGCTGGGATTTTTCGACGCCGTACCGCACCGACTACGTGGGACTCATGGTCAAGAAACGTTCGGGCTTTACCTCGATTGAGGACCTGGACGGCAAGGTTATTGGCGTGAGCCAGGGTGCCACCACGCAGGGCCTGATCGAGCAGATGATCAAGGACAACGGCTTTAGCTGCAAGCCCGAGTTTAGGGCCTTTAGCGGCTATCCCATCATCAAGAGTTCGCTCGACGCCGGCAATATCGACGTCTTTGCCATGGACCGCTCCACGCTGGCCGGTTACATGAACGAGACCGTTGAGCTGCTGCAGCCCGAGGTCAAGTTTGGCGAGCAGGGCTACGGCGTGGCGACCAAGAAGGGCTGCGACCTTTCGGCTGTGGTCGATCAGGTAGTTTGCGATCGCCTGGCCGATGGCTGGCTCGACCAAGAGGTCAAGACCTGGGGTCTTGTATAGGCGCATCGTCCAAGGAAGGAATCAAATGCTCGAAGGATTGTTTGACGCCGACCGCTGGTCGACGACATTTCAAAACATGGGGCCCTTCTGGGAGGGCTTTGGCGTGACGCTGCAGGTGGTCGTTGCCGGCCTGCTGCTATCGCTGGTGCTGGGCACGCTGCTGGGCGTGTTCTCTACCACTCGCTCGCGCGTGCTGCGCGCCATAAGCCGTGTGTATGTGGAGTTTTACCAGAACACCCCGTTGCCCGTGCAGGTGCTCTTTATGTACATGGCTGGTCCGCAGTTTTTGCAGGCCATAACCGGTGCCGACCAGCCGGTGCGCATCGCGCCGTTCGTGCTGGGCTTCTTGGGTGTGGGCCTGTATCACGCGGCCTACATTTCGGAGGTCATCCGCACTGGTATCGAGGCGGTTCCGCGCGGTCAGATGGAGGCGGCCCAGAGCCAGGGCTTCACCCGTGCGCAGGCGTACTGGTACATCGTGCTGCCCCAGACATTCAAGATTATTCTGCCGCCGCTGTGTAACCAGGCGCTCAACCTGGTCAAGAACACGTCGGTGCTGGCGCTTGTGGCCGGCGGCGACCTTATGTACCGTTCCGACAACTTTGTGAGTCTGTACGGTTACCTGCAGGGATACATCGTCTGCTGCCTTATGTACTTCATCATCTGCTTTCCGCTCGCCATGCTGGTGCAGTGGCTCGAGCGCCGCTCCAAGGAGCGTCCGCGCGGCGTGAGCCTGGCCGAGCTGGGACTCGACAACGTAGAGGAGGCCTAGCGCATGGAAATCTTCAACGCGACCAACCTGCTCTACATTTGGGGCGGCTTTGTTAAGACGATCGAGATCTCGGCGCTGTCGATCTTTTTCTCGCTCATCTTTGGCACGGTGCTGGCGCTCGTTAAAAGCTATGCGCCCCGCCCGTTCCGTATTTTGGTGAGCGCCTATATCGAGCTGTTCCGCTGTACGCCAAACCTGCTGTGGATTCTGTTTATCTACTTTACGGTGCAGGGTTTGGACATTGTGATTTCGACCATCGCCTTTACGCTGTTTACCAGCGCTGTTATGGCCGAGATTGTGCGTGGCGGCCTCAACTCGATTCCGCGCGGCCAGTTTGAGGCGGCGCAGAGCCAGGGCTTCGGCTTCTTTGCCACCATGCGCTATATCATTCTGCCGCAGACGTTTAAGACGATCATTCCGGCGCTGTTTAGCCAGTGCACGACCGTCATTAAGGACAGCTCGTATCTTTCGGGCATTAACGTGGCCGAGCTCATGTACACGGCAAACGTTGTGATGGCTCACGCGATCGACCTGTCGCAGGTGCTTATGCTCTACGGCCTGGTGTTTGCGATGTACTTTGTGCTCAACTTTGGTATCTCGTTGCTGGTCCGAGCATATCAACGCCGTATTGTGGCAGCGTAGTCCTGCTTCCCCAAGCACGGCATCTTGCCCCTCAATCGTCGCTTGCGTACATTTAGTACGCGGCGCTCCTCTTTCGGGGCAATCTGCCGCACTTGGGAAACCAGGACGGTCGTAAGTGACAAAATGAGAATCAGGAATCGCCTATTTCTCATTTGTTAGAAAGGAATCGCGATGAGCGATCTGGAGAACAAAAAGAGCCCCGTGGTCATTACCATCGCGCGCGACTTTGGTGCCGAGGGCCACGAGATCGGACGCATCCTCGCCAACGAGTTGGGGATTCCGCTGTACGATAACGAGCTGCTGGTGCGTGCTTCGCTGCGCGCGGGCGAGTCGCTCGACAAGATGGCCGCTTACGACGAGCGCCTGGCCGTGGAGAACATGGCTTTTCTGCCCGACCGTTACGATGCGCGTTCGTACTCGGACAAGTTGTTCCAAAAGATGAGCCAGGTGATTTTGGATCTGGGTGAGACCGAGAGCTGCATTATCGAAGGCCGCCTGTCCGATTACCTGCTGCGTAACAACCCCAACCACATTGCCGTATTGGTGACCGCTCCCTTTGAGGACCGCGTCGAGATCGTGCGCAAAAAGCGCGGCCTCAACAAAAAGAAGGGCGCCAAGCTAGTTAAACAGCAGCAGAAGGCGCGCGAGGCATTCTACAAGCGCTACAGCGCCGGCAAGTGGAAGATGACGAGCGGCAAGGACATCGTCGTCAACCGCGCCAAGCTGGGCCGCGAGGGTTGTAAAGACGTCATCGCCGCCGCCTACCGCTACAAAGTGGCGCAGCTCGAAGGCTAATCGATCAAAAACCACCACAAAGGGGACAGGCACCTTTGTGGTGGTTTTTGTTTTAGGCGGAGAAAGTCAACTGGTTCTGCGGGGGCCGATCACTCAAAGAACTCAAAGATGCTCAAAAAACTCAAAGATGCTCAAAATACTTAAAGATTGTAGGGGCATAATTAAGTTGTATGAGTTCAAGGGAGGCTTTATGGCGGCACCGACGGCGTACAGGCAGGCAAATCCATTCACGCCGATGTTCGGACGTGTACCGGCGTATATGGCCGGCCGTGAGCAAATCATCGATGATATGGTGCTGGCGTTTGAAAATGACGACTCCGATCCCAATCTTTGCTCGGTTTTCTATGGTGCACGTGGTACAGGTAAAACGGCGCTTTTGGCATATCTGTCGTACCGCGCCCAGCAAGAGGGCTGGATTACAGCGAATGTGACGGCCTCGGAGGGGATGCTCGAAGACATTTTGCAGCGCCTCAACGAATCAGCCGCCCATCTGATCGAAAAGCCCGCTTCTAGGCGTGTGAACAGTGTCGGCATTGCCCACGTAGGAAGCATGAGCTGGGAAAACATCGATGTTGAATTTGAGGGCGCTAACTGGCGTACTAAGATGAACGCTTTGTTTGCTCAGCTTGAAGCGACTGACACCGGGGTGCTTATCGCCGTTGACGAAGTGGATGTATCGTTTGCGCAAATGACGGAGCTTGTTACTACCTACCAGCACTTTGTAAGCGAGAATAAAAAGGTAGCTTTGCTTATGGCGGGGCTGCCGTTTCGCGTGCTGGCGCTGCTGACGGGGAAATCGACATCGTTTCTTCGTCGCGCGGCTCAACATTCGCTGGGATCAATTTCACCGACTGAGGTAAAAGAAGCGTTTCGACTAACGATTGAGGACGGCGGCAAGACGATTTCTGATGAGGCGATTGACCTCGCTGCCAAGGCGATCGATGGCTTTCCATTTATGTTCCAGTTGGTGGGGTATCGGGCATGGAATGCTTCGCGCCAAGCCTCCGAGGTTTCTATTGAGGATGTCGAACGAGGCGCGAAACTTGCGCAAGAGGAGCTGGAATCGCGAGTTTTCGCTTCAACAGCGGCGGAACTTTCACGAGGGGACCTTGAATTTCTTCGTGCAATGAATCCGGTTGGGACGACGACCAGGCAAGAGCTGGCAGCGAGGCTTAAGAAGAGTTCCGGTTCGATTTCAACGTATAAAAAGCGTCTGGTAGAGGCTGGGGTAATTGAAGAGCCTCTACAAGGACGTTTTGAGTTTGCATTGCCAGGCTTTGGCCGATATGTCGCATCGCTTTACTAGAGGGTCGTTGCTGCGAAGGATCGCTTCGTGTCCCTTTACTGTCTCGATCTGTAACAATAAGCCTGCTTTTAGGGGCCTATCTGTTACAGACTGAGACAAACTGGCAGAGTGGCCTTCTGCTCCGCTCAAACCACCGCAAAGGGGGCCTTTGTGGTGGTTTTTGTTTTAGGCAGAGGGGAAGGCTTTGGCGAGACCGGCGCGCGTCTGCGTGTCGGTCTTTTGGTAGATAGAGCTCAGGTGGCGCTGTACCATGCGCATCGAGATGCCGAGTTCCTCGGCGACCTGCTTGAGCGGGCGTTCATCCTGGGTCACGGCTATGAGCACGTCGACTTCGCGCGGGGTGAGAGCGTGGTCGGCGATGAAGGCCTGGCGTTGCTCTTCGATGGTGGGGGCGGTGAGTGCTTCTTTTGCCAGTTGCTCGCGCTCGCGCTCCTGCTCGGTTTGGGGCAGGCGAAACAGGCCGGCTGCCACGAATGCCGCGCAGGCGGCGACGAGCAAAACGAGCGCGCCGATCATAATGAGGGCAACGTTGTCCGAGGTTACGAGCGCCAGCGAGAGGCCCGATGTAGTGAATGCGCATACATTGTTGTCGGCGCGTCCCATGCCGGCCCAGAGGGCGGGCGCATGCATGCGCGGTGCCAGCTGTGTAAAGGTGGCGGTAAAGAACGTGACAAAAAAGCCCGAACTCAGATAAAAGACGACAAGGCCCAGGTTGGGATCGGCGCCGGCCTCCACGGCCAGGATGGAAATGGTCGAGAGCACGGCGATGCCGAGCATGACAAGTCCCATGTAGCGGCGCTCGGCAAGGTCAAAGATAAGACCGGCGGCAAGGCCGCTTGCCGCCAAAAAGAGGCGCGGCCAGGTTTGCACGGCAATGGTGCCGTGGGCGTTGGAGAGTGTGACCACGTTGTCGAGGGTCGAGAACAAGCAGGCAAGAATCATGACGAGCGCGATGCTCCAGCATGACTGTTTGGCGAGGGCATGAGAGGGCTCAATAAAGGGATTGATGGCGGAGTTGGAGCTCTCGGCGGCCTTTTGGGGAACGACGCTGAGGGCGGAGATGGCGATAGTCGCTGCGCCAAGGACGATGAGCTCGACGATGCCACCGCAATTGAGCAGGTTGACGGCGAACTGCATCAGGATGCCCGCGGCATAGGCCGCTCCCGCACCGGTGGCGAGCTTGGGATCATCTTGGAATGCCAACGAAAAGGCGTGGTGCGCTGCGGCGCCTAACAGGCCGAGTCCGAGGAATGCGAGGCAGCCCAGAATCTCGAGGGCAAGCGGGGCCGTGGGGGACTGGATCTGAATCAGCCCCAAGATGGCGATAGGGACGGCGGCACTGACAACTGCCTGAGGCTGGCCTTTGCGCTGCGCATGATCAAGCAACGGAGCGTATCCGATAAAGCCGATCACGCTGGCGCCAAGGATAAGGCCCTGTGCGAGCACAACGCGCTCGGCGCCGGCGAGTAGCCCGATATTGATATCGAAGCGAAACTCGGCGGCAAGGAAGACGAAGGTAAAGAGCGCGAGTGCCAAAAGCGCGTTAATTTTAGGCTTGCTCAGGTTCAAGGACAGTCCTTTGGGTGGACGAATGATCGTGTCCTCGATTGTAGCGTTCCCGGGACGAGTGTGGCGATGGTGAAATCATATTGAATTAAACCGCAGGTAGAGGCCTAGGTTCACATCTACGAACCTAGGCATACGGAGTCATTTGACACATCTTGGTGGTACAGGACCACCACAAAGGGGACAGGCACCTTTGTGGTGGTGTCCCTACGACCAAGGAGGGCGTTATGTGCGGAAGCCACTTTGATAAGCAAACTCAGCGTGAGCGCACCTGCTCGCTGGTTCACGGTACCCGGTGTTGTGTGGGTGCCAAAATAGCTTGCGCCGGCGCGTGTGCGCTTATGGTCGGCCAGCTGCTGCTGCCGAGCGTGGCGCTGGCGACGGAATGCGCCGATCCCGCCGCTGGGACGGATGAAGTTGCCGCGGCTCCGGTGACGCCGACGGTTGCGGAGGATACGGCCGCAACGACCGCACCAGCCGCTTCGACCGTGCCTGCAGCCGATGCTGCTCCGGCGGCGCAAGCCACCGCTGAGCCTCAGCAGACGGCCCCGACTGGCGCCACCGATGAATCCAACGATGCGGCACCCGCTGAACAAAATACTCCCAGCGACAACGCCGCCACGCCGGCGAATGACGCCATCATGCCCTGCGGTGTGACCGATGTTGTTGGCGGCAGCGGCGTTAGGGTCAATATTACGGTGCGGAACAATTACACCGACATCAAGAAAGAAGAAACGATTGAGTATGTGAAGGGGATTGCCCTTGTAGATGGAGACCAGTCTGCTCTCGATGGTAGCGCTTTGACTTTTATCGGCCTGGGGGACTTGATCGTCCATGCGGCGTATGACAGTGCGAGCAATAAAACAACGCTTACCCTGGATATCAGCAAGATTCAGAGACAGAAGGAGGAGCAGAAGTACTTTACGGAGTACAAGGAGAATAAGTCCAAGATGACGACCACCTATGATGGATCCAAGCTTACGTATACGGGTACAGAGCCCGGGAATATCATCATCGGTGATCCGGACGACGCCTTTAAAGGAGATACCGAGGCGACCGGGAAACCCACTATTAACGAGATCCGGGATGACTACTACACCCGCACCCATGTCTACGAGAGGGCGTGCCTTGTTATCCCGGCAGCGGAATCAGAATCGGAATCCATCTCCTTTGCCAATGTTCAGAATACGAACTTCAATTGGCAGCTGGATACTGGTCCGCAGGCGACGGCAGGTGTCCCTAACTACGATGCAGATAAATACGAAATCGCTTATGAATGCTGGCAGGAATTTGAAAACAACGAACCCGTTGCTGCCTGGTATTCCGATAACGGCTCACATGGTTCCCTGCCGACTATTACAAAGTTTAAAAGCGGGAAAGAGTACGTGTATTCTCTTATGCTGAAGCCAAAAGACGGATATTCCTTCAGCGATGAAACCGTTGTTACCGTAAACGGGGAAACCGTAAAGTCGAGTCTAAGCGGAGAATTCCTGTATGTCCCTGCTATTAAAACAATTACGATGCCTGCTTCGTCGGAAAACGAAGCTCTTGAGAATCTAAACGTCAACGATGTGAAAACCGACTATGCGCCCGGCGAGGCGCCGCGTGCGACCGCGACGATTCCTGCCGCCGATGCCGATAAGTATGAGATCGCCTATGAGTGCTGGGAAGAGATGGATGGCAGCGACCCTGCGGAGCTCAAGCCCGTTGCCTTCTGGTATTCCGATCCCGCAATGTACACGCCGGGCATGAAGAAGATCGACCACTTCGAAGAGGGCAAGTTCTACATGTATTCCGTTGAGCTGAGGCTCAAGGGCGACAATACCGTGGCTGATGACTGCGAAATGAACGTCAACGGTCATTGGGCGCACCACATCAAGACCGCCAACGGCGTCTTCGCGCCACACACTGACAATATGCTGTGCGAGCAGCCGATTGATGAATGGCGGGCAATCGACGTTATCGAGATCAACGGCGCCACGACTATCTTTAAGGCGGGCGACAAGCCGGTCTTTACGGCGAATGTTCCGACGGCCTCCAACTCCCTTCCTCAGTGTGAGTTCTGGACGGGCAGCGATGGCAGCGAAGTGAACTCTCAGAAGTTCTGGGATCAGAACATTACGAATCACATCGACGCCTTTAAGCCTGGCGTGACCTATCGCTACGGCATCTACCTCAAGTCCGCGCGCGGCTTCTACTTCACGCCCGACACCAAGCTGATGATCAACGGCCAGGAGTGCGGCTACCAGGTCGCGGATAGCGTATCCGATGAGGACAGCGGCTGGATCTACACCCTGTGGCTCAACACCGATCTGACCTTTACGCCTGAAGCCACGCCGACTCCCGATCCGCAACCTACGCCGGATCCCAAGCCGACACCGCAGCCTGAGGTTAAGCCCGAGACCAAGCCCGAAGTGAAGCCCGAGACCAAACCCGCGGCCAAGCCGGCTACGACCACCACGGTGAGCAAGACGGTTGAGAAAGCCACGCCGGCCAAAAAGTCCGCCGCCGTCCTGGCCGCCACGGGCGACACCACCGCGATGACGGTCACCGCCCTGGGCATCGCCGGCGCAACCGTTGCCGCCGCAGGCATCGCCGCGACCAAGCGCCGCAAGCGCTAGGTTTTGGTGACGGCGCCTATCCTCGGCTTCAGCAAAATCTCGATCTGTAACACCAAACTGCCCAAAACGGCTCTAGATGTTACAGATTGAGATGAACCGAATGGCCGCCAATCTAATGTCTCGATCTGTAACACCAAGCGGGGAATTTGACCTCTAGCTGTTACAGATCGAGACAAACCGACCGGCCGAGTCCAGAACCACCGTAAAGGTGCCTGTCCCCTTTGTGGTGGTTTGCGCAGGTAGAACGGTAGGTTCGTATATATGAACCTACCGTTCGCTTTGTTTTTGGACAACGATTACGCTGGATGACTTTTGGTTTGCAGGAAAGGAACGACCATGAGGTGGACTACTGCTCGAGCGCTTTGCCGACGGCTGACGGTTGCCACGGTGACCCTCGCGATGGTGACGGGTTCGTTTCCCGCGGGCGCGTTTGCTGAGGCCCTCAACACCGACGGCACTTTTGTGCAGACGGATAACGGCCAAGCAGCCGACGCCGCTCCCGCCGATTCGGCTGACGCCCAAACGTCAGACTCTGCTTCCGCCGACCCCGCGCCCGATGCCGGCGCCGCCGACCCCACAGTGCTCGATAGCGGTGATACCCCTACGCCCCCGCCCTCCGAGATTGCATCGGCGGCGGGCCTAACGGGCGCCGGGCAGACCGAGAGCACACCTGCGGGTACGCTCGCCACTGATCTTGTCGAGGGCAAGGAACTCGCCGAGCAGCAGAAGCAGGAGGAGACCGCCGAAGCCGAAGCAACCTGGAATGAGGATCTTGGGCTCTGGATGACCTCGAAGGGCGCTACGGGCGTAAAAGGCGAATACGATGATGGCTACGTGGCCGGCGAGCAGACTCCCGCGCAGTACTACTTCTCGATCGATAGCCTCACCAACGAAATTTCTATCGAGTATGGCGACGCGGGCATTACCACGTTGGAGGTGCCCTCGACCATCGACGGCAAAAATGTCGTGAGTCTTAAGGGCATGGGAAACGTTGCGCTCACATCAATTACGTTTGCCCCCGATTCGCATATCCGCTCTGTGGGCGGTTTGGGCGGCAGCAGCATCAAGGAAATCGCACTGCCCGATTCGGTTGAGGAACTGGGCTGGAATGCGTTTACTGGAAGCAAGACACTTCACACGGTGACCTGGCCCAACAACGCGGCCTTTACCACGATTCCCGAGCAGGCCTTTGAGGGCTGCGAACAGCTTGACGACAATGTGGTGGCAACGCTGCCACCTTCGGTTAAGACTATCGACTATCGCGCCTTCGCCAATTGCGGCGTACCGCAGTTCTATGTCTCGGACACAACGGTACTCACCTTTACGCAGATCAACGTGCCGGGCACGGTGGAGCGGATTGAGCGCTATGCCTTTGACGGGTGCTCGCACGTGTCATCGGTGACGATCGGCGATGGTGTCAAATCTATCGGGGCGCTCGCGTTCGCCTCTCTTGATCCTGCGATTGCCGGCAAAGAGATTGTGCTACCCAAAAGCGTGGAAATGATAGAGTGGGGAGCTTTTGAGAACACGAGATACGGAAACGAGACGAACCATAATGCCGTTGCCCTGCGCGTGATGAACCCCGATCTTCAGTTTGGTGAGGCGGGCTATCCGGGCGACTATAATGAGCGCGTGACAATCGATGGCGTAACGTATACGATTCCCTTTGGTGAAGGCCAGACCATCTATGCCTATGCGACCGATTCGGCTGGCAACCCCTCGATGGTCAAAAAGCTTGCCGATGCCGTGGCCGATCGCAAGGACTCCGTCGATTCCTCGAAGCCTGCCTACACGTTTGAGTGGATGGGCGAGGCGGCCCAGGTGACGGGCAAACTTCCCCAGAGCGCGGCGGCCGTGCTCTTGCAGGCGGGGCAGTCCACGCCGTTGACGGTTGGCGACGACGGCTCCGTTGCTGCCAACGTCCTCTCCAAGACGGCAGCAACGCTGCGCATTTCGCTCAGCGGTTACTATGACATGGTGCTGGCGCGCCCGGGCGACCAGATGACGGGCACATGGAATATCGGAGAGATTAAGGCGGAGGACTTTACCAAGATTCCGGCTTCGCGCGCGATTGAGCTCAACGTGGGCTATCTTGAACCGATTATGGGCCAGGATAAGACCGAACGCATTGAGCTCGATAGTCTCGATAACATCGATCTGACGGTGAAGAACGGCGGCAAGACGCTTAAGCCTGCCAAGGGTGACAAGGAAAACGACTTCCGTATCCAGGGCACAGCGCTCGTGGTGTCGCAGGCCATTGCCGACGCGGACCAGGATCTGGAGATAACGCTCGAGCCCAAAGACAGCCTCAAGCTGGGTGGGACGACGGCGACGGTGAAGCCCTCGGCCGGCAAGGTCGATATCGACTTGAAGCCCTGGGGCACGGCGACGGTCGCGACCAAGGGCGACTACCAGGGCGCTAACCGCGTGCTGGTGTTCCGTACGTCCGACGGCAAGCTGGTCGCCGACGGCGTCACCTATCTGATGGGTTACGAAGACGATGGCACCACGCCTATCATGAAGGCCGAGACGCCGCGCCTTAAGGCCGGTTCGTACACCATCGTCGCCTTTAACAAGACGAGCTACGACATCCAAGCGACGAGCTATTCCACGTTTAGCCGCCTAGGGCTGACCGTGGGTAAGCATATCGCGCAAAAGCAGGTGAAGATTGAGGACGGCAAACAGCTCGACGTGACGCTCGACGTCCCCACGTTTGACGTGGAGACGTATCGTGCCGAGCGCGGGCTGACGGCGGGCTCGGTTATCGCTGATTCGTCCGCGGTCGTTGGCGTGGAGACCGAGCTGCGCATTCATTACGAGCTCAAGGACAGCCAGGCTGCCAAGATTGAGATTCCGCTGGCCAAGGATGCCGTCGGGGATGTGTCCGCAGGCTCTCGCGAAGCCGGCGCCAGCTCCGAGGCCATGTGGGCTGACACAACTTGGGAGGGCGACAACCTCGTTCTCAATATGAATAAGGGCATGGGCGCCGATGTGTTTGTGCGCTTTAAGCCTAAGGCCGCGGGCATCTATGCCATCTCGCCGCTTATTACGCTGGGCGAGGTGACGTTGCCGCTGGGAAGCACCACACTCGAGGTTAGCGGATCGCGCATCGAGGTCGACAGCACCGACGTTCACAGCCTACTGGGCAATGTGGCCTACGTATACGCAGCGCCCGGAAAAAGCGTGCAGCTTACCGTGGGCGTGGGCGCCTCGGCCGCAAAGTACACCGGCAAGACCAATAAACTCGGCCGTGCCAAGATTGAATACGACCTGCCGCAGGATACGCTTGCCGCCGAGCGTGTGACGCTCGAAGCGCGCGTGGGCTCGACCGCTGCTGCCGCCGCTGCTGCCGAGGTAACGGCTCGCAATTATGTGCGCTATGTTCCGGGCGCTTCGGTCTGGAACTTTGATGTGACGTATCGTGGCGGTACGCAAAGCCTGGTCAAGGACGGCAAGGACACCGGCAAGAGTCTGTGGACCTTCCACCATCTGCCGCAAAAGAAGAACGCCTACTGGACGTTCGATATCACGCTCGAGGTGGGAAACGAAGAGGCCGCCGACACGCTCGACCTGTACGTGGACTGCGTGGATGGCAAGACGGTGACGATTCCTCTGACTCAAAAGTCGCGCGAGGGCACCCATGTGCGCTATGTGGCGGAGTATGTGGACGAGGGTTACCTTAAGCTGCTCGACGAGTTTAACAAGGCGAATGACTCGACCTATGTGAACTGCGGCAACTTTGAGCAGATCTTTATGCCGCAGACCTACCGCATCTCCAATGCTCAGCTTATGACCATGCTGAGTTTTGACGCCAACGCTTCGGCCAAAAAGCATTCCGCCGCGGCCGAGGAGCGCCAGCAGGAGTTCTCGAATGCCGTGCAGCAGTGGCACGAGTATATGATGGATAACTCGTTTAATGATGTCGACGAGGCCTTTAACGACGCGATTGACCAGATGGTCGCTGATGCGTTTGCCGAGGAGGACGAGAACGGTAAAGAGGACGAAGCCCAAGGTGGAGCTGCCCGTAAGGCTCGTCGCGCCCCTGCCGCCAGCGACGGCGAGGGTGATGGTGCTGGCAACGACGAGGCCGCGCAGTTTGCGGCTGAGCTCAAGGCCGCGGTCGGCGGGTCGGCGGCGCTGCTGACCCAGCAGGGCGACAGCTATGGCGTCAATGTGGACAAGATGATCTTTGAGGATGCTTACGGCACCAGCGAGGATTGGTATCAGGAACTCGCGGCGGCCCAGGGCGCGAACGCTGCGGATGCGGCCGCCATCAAGGAGCTCGTCGACCATGCATCGCGAGCGGAGTTTATTGCCCAGCAGGCCGAGGATCTGGTGGGCCAGTCGATGGGTATCGGCCAGCTCAACCAATACGGAAGCTGGAATGACGCAACCGCTGCGGCGCTCAACAAGTGTGCGGGCATTAAGGCCAGCGAGTACAACGGCCAGTCGACGAGCGGGTTTAACGATTTGGGCCAGGCGCTCGGCAGCTCGCTGAGCTACAAGGCGGCTGACGACGATACCGTCAAGGGCTTTAAGGTCGCCGCGCCCGATGGCGAGCAGACGGCCTATATCGAGTCGGAATTTATCGAGAACTCCAATAACAACAAGAACCAGGCGCTTCTGTTTAACTCGATCGCCATGCAGTGCGACATTCTGGACGACCTGTACGACAACTGGAATGTGGTCCATAGCCTCAACAACTCCAAGGTGCGCGGATGGCTCATGGCCTGGAAGCTCAACGGCGACGTGAGCGCCCATATGAAGCTCATCCGCACGATCCGTTCGCTCAAGAGCTATAAGATCGAGTGCGAGATGTTCGGACAGGTCTTTAAGACCGATGCGTGGAAGGCGGCCGGCCAGGCGTTTCCCGCGGCGACCCAGGGTATCGGCATCTTTACCGGCATTTACGGCGTGAACGATGCCAGCAAGAACTGGGAGAACGTGAACGTCCGTATGCAGAAGGTGAAGGGCGAGCGCGAGGGCTATGAGCTTCAGCATACGCGCTTGCTTGCCAAGCCCGAGAAGACCGAGGACGACTGGAAGTGCATTTACGCGCTGCGTGACGCCATGGAGAAGGCGCGTGCGTTTGAGGATCTGCTGTATCGCCAGCTCTGCCACGACAGCACCGATGTGGCGGTGGGCTCCATTATGACAATCGCCGGCGTGCTGACGGCCGGTTCGGCGGGTACCGTGGTGGGCGCCGCCTATGATGCAGCTTCGACCAGCGTAGGTTCGGAGCGCGCGATTAAGCTGACCAATGCCGAATGCGCCTACGATGTTGCCTGCGAGCAGGTGGAGCGCGCATGCCAGAATCGTATTACGGTCAACTGGGGCGAGCTGACCGATGCCGAGGTCTACAAGGCCAACAAGGACGGCTTGATCTCGGATGAGAAGATGCAGTCGATCTTTGAGGCGCGTTATCGCAATGTGGCTGCCAAGGCTGCACCCGACCCTGCGGGCGTGGTGTACGAGGGCCTGCTGTCCAATACGGTTGAAGGCGCGACGGTTGAGCTGTGGAGCGCCGACGATGCGGCCGGCACCAATGCCACGCGTTGGGATGCCGAGGAGTATGAGCAGGACAATCCGCTTGCAACGGGTGCGGACGGTGCGTACAACTGGAATACGCCGACCGGCTGGTATCAGGTGCGCGTGACCAAGGACGGGTATGAGGAGGCGCGTTCGGCTTGGCTGCGCGTGCCGCCGATTCAGACTGAGGTGAACATCGGTTTGGTGTCGACGGCGGCGCCCGAGGTGGCTTCGGCCCATGCCTATACCGATTGCATCGAGGTTGAGTTTGCGCAGTATATGGACGCGAGCGACGATGCCCTGGTCGCATTGTGCTCGCAGGGCTTGGGCGACGTGACGTATACGTGGCTCGACAAGCAGGACGATCCCAATGGCAAGCCGTTGTCGCGCGTGCTGCGCATTCGCTATGCCGATGCGCGTGAGGCGGGCTCGACGGTGGCGTTTGAGCTTGATGGCGCTCGGAACTATGCCGGCACGGCCATGTCGCGCTGGGCAAGCGGGGAGCTTGCCGTGGGCGTTCGTGCCGACAAGCTCAGGCTCAACGTGGAGCAGGCCGTGACCATGCTTGAGGGCAGTGACTTTGAGCTGGTGGCGCACGTGACCGATAAGGCGGGCAAGCCGTTCGCGGGCGCCAAGGTTAGTGTTGGGCTGGAGTCCTCGGCTATCTGCTCTGTCGATGCCACCCAAGCCGTGACGGGCGAGGACGGCGCGGCGACGTTTGTGCTGCATGGTGCTCTGCCCGGTTTGACGACGTTGACGGCGGCGGTGGACGGCACGGCGCTGTCCAAGCAGGTCGACGTGCGCGTGTCTGCCGAGGCAGTGCGACCGGCGCGACCGGTGGCGACGATTGGTGCGACGACGTTTGGTGCATGGTCGCCCAAGGAGAACTACATTACGGTGCCCAAGGGTACGAAGCTGGAGCTTTCAGCCGAGGACGGCACGACGATTTGGTACACCACCAACGACACCTGCCCCTGCCGTGACGAAGGCCGCGTAAAGTACATCGAGCCCATTGCGCTCGATAGCAACATGTATGTGCGCATTGCGGCACAGCGCCCTGGCATGTCGTACAGCGAGTATTCCGAGCGTTTGAACATTACGATCACGGTGACCGATGAGGCGGTGCCTGAGCCCAAGCCGGAGCCCGAGCCCAAGCCGGAACCCAAGCCGACGCCTGGCAGCGGTGAGCAGGGTGGCGGTGCGGATGGCTCTGGCGGTACCGGGGCTCCTGCGGGTGGTTCGACTTCGACGACGACAACGGTGACGACGGACAAGTCCAAGGGTAAGGGCAAGAACGGTAAGAAGTCCGATAACGCGGTGCTCGTCAACACGGGAGACGCCACTGCGATGACGGTCGCCGCCCTGGGTATCGTCGGCGCAACCGTTGCCGCCGCCGGTGTTGCCGCGACCAAGCACCGCAAGCGCTAGGTTTTGGCGACGGCGCCCATCCTCGGCTTTTGCAAGATCTCAATCTGTAACACCAAGCCAGATATTTGGGTTCCAGGTGTTACAGATTGAGACAAACTGTTCGGCCGCCAACCTAACGTCTCGATCTATAACACGTAGCGAGGAATTTGGCCTCCAACTGTTACAGATTGAGACAAAGCGGGGGGCGGCTGGAGAAATATCTCGATCTGTAACAACTACAAGGCTCAACAGGGCCTAACTGTTACAGATTGAGACAAAACGACCGGGCAAGTCCCCAACCACCACAAAGGTGCCTGTCCCCATCGTGGTGATCGGGCGGCCGGCATAAAAAAAGTCCCCGCCGGGCGTGTGCTCGACGGGGACTTTGCCGTTTGGTGGCTAGCGCCGCAGGTGATTACTCGCCCAGCAGGCTCTTGGTGATCGAAGCGGCGGCCTTCTTGCCGGCGCCCATCGCCAGAATGACCGTAGCGGCACCGGTGACGATGTCACCGCCGGCCCAGATGCGGGGATCGGTGGTCTGGCCGGTCTCCTCGTCGGCAACGATGTAGCCCCACTTGTTGAGCTCCATCTTGCCGCCGATCTTTTTTGCGAAGGGGTTGGCGTTGGTGCCGATAGCCGAGATCGCGACGTCGCAGGGGATCTCCTCGATGGCGCCCTCGATGGGCACCGGGCGACGACGGCCGGACTCGTCGGGCTCGCCGAGCTCCATCTTCTGGACCTTGACGGCGCACACGGAGCCGTCTTCGCCAGCGACAAACTCGAGCGGGGAGACGAGCGGCAGAACCTCGACGCCCTCGGCCTTGGCGTGGTGCAGCTCGGCACGACGGCAGGGCATCTCGTCCTCGGTACGACGGTAGGCGATGATGGCGTGCTCGGCGCCCAGACGCTTGGCGGTACGGACGGCGTCCATAGCCACGTTGCCGCCACCAAAGACGACGACGTTCTTGCCGTGCTTGGTGGGGGTGTCGTACTCGGGGAACTTGTTGGCCTTCATCAGGTTCACGCGGGTGAGGTACTCGTTCGCGAAGAAGACGTTGGGCAGGTTCTCGCCGGGGACGTTGAGGAACTTGGGCAGGCCAGCGCCGGTCGCCACGTAGATGGCGTCGAAGCCCTGCTCGAACAGCTCCTCGGCCGTGGCCATGTTGCCCACGACGGAGTTGTACTCAAACTTGACGCCCATGTCCTCCAGGCCGTCGATCTCGCGCTTGACGACTGCCTTGGGCAGACGGAACTCGGGGATGCCGTAGACCAGCACGCCGCCGCCGGTGAAGAAGGCCTCAAAGACGGTAACGTCAAAGCCGTTACGGGCGAGCTCGCCGGCGCAGGTGATGCCGGACGGGCCGGAGCCGACGACGGCGACCTTCTTGCCGTTCTTGGGGGCCATCTTGGGCGTGGAGGCGAGCTCGGGGCGGTCACCCAGGAAGCGCTCGAGCTGGCCGATGGCCACGGGCTCGGACTTCTTGCCACGGATGCACTTGCCCTCGCACTGGTTCTCCTGCGGGCAGACGCGGCCGCAGATGGCGGGAAGCATGGAGTCCTCGCGGATGGTATCGAGAGCGCCGCCGAAGTCCTTCGCGCGGATCTGCTCGATAAAGCGGGGGATGTTGATGTTGACGGGGCAGCCCTCAACACAGAACGGCTTCTTGCAGTTGAGGCAGCGCTCGGCCTCGGCCAGCGCCATCTCCTCGGTGAAGCCCTTGTCGACGGGGCGGAAGTCGCAGGCGCGCTCGGCAGCCGGCTCCTCGTTATCGGGGGTGCGGGGCGATTTCATATCGGCAACGAAACGACCGTTAACTAGTGGCATGCGCAGCTCTTTTCCTCATAGGCCTTGAGGGACTCGCCCTCTTCGGAACGGTAAGCGGCCTGGCGGGCACGAAGGTCATCCCAGTCGACCAGGGTGGCATCGAAGTCGGGGCCGTCGACGCAAGCGAACTTGGTCACGCCGCCCACCTCGACGCGGCAGCAGCCGCACATGCCGGTGCCGTCAACCATGATGGGGTTGAGCGACGCGGTGATGGGGGTGTCGTACTTCTGGGCGGTGAGGGTCGAGAACTTCATCATCGGAACGGGGCCGACGCAGAAGACCTGGCTCACGGCCTTGTCCTGCAGCAGGCGCTCCAGCGGAGCGGTGACAACGCCCTGCTCGCCGTAGGAGCCGTCGTCAGTGGTGATGTGGATGTGGTCCTCGTCGAGGAGCTCGCGGAACTGGTCCTCCATGAGCAGGAGGTCCTTGGTGCGAGCGCCCATGATGGCGTGCACCTCGTGGCCGGTCTCGACCAGGTGCTTGGCGACCGGGAAGGCAATTGCCAGGCCGACGCCGCCGCCAATGACGGCGCAGGGGCCCTCGGCCATCTCGGTGGGAACGCCCAGCGGGCCCACGACGTCGCGCAGCGACTCGCCGGCCTCGTAGGTGGAAAGCATTTCGGTGGTCTTGCCGATCACCATGAAGATGAACTCGACCCAGCCCTCGTCACCGTTCCAGCCGGCCAGGGTAAACGGGACGCGCTCGCCCGTCTCGTTGGCGCGAACCATGAGGAACTGTCCAGCGTGCGCATGCTTGGCGATTGCAGGCGCCTCGATGCGGAACTTGAACACCTTCTCCGAGAACTGCGTCTTCTCCAGGATCTTATACATAGAACCCCTCTCTTGTTAGGGCCGCCGAACCGTGCCTCCACGGAAATGGACGGTAGCCCGAATAAAACCGTACGCGCACAGGCGTTGTGCAGACATACGGTGCAAATTATACCCTCATGGACATGTCACTTACGTGTGTCTTCGGCTGTTGGGAGCAGGGTTTATCCACTTTGGCCTACCAAAGGGGAGAGGTTTATTTTGGTCAGTTTTATCAGGTAAAACGGCAAATGGGGCCGGCCTCGGGTTGTGATGAGGCCGGCCCCCTTTGGGGTGCTATGCATGTATGTCGGCGCGCGGTTGATTGCGATGCCGCAACTGGGGCGTTTCCGCAGGTAAAACCTGCCAAAATAAACCTGTTCCTAAATGATAGGTTTTAGTGCTTGCCGTTGGCGGAGGCGGCGCCGTTGACATGGTCGCGGGCATAGACCACGCCGTGCACGATCGCCAGGCCGGCGGCGTCGGCCGCGCGGGCGCAGGTGTCCTGGAAATCCTCGGCCTCGCGGGCGCGCAGCTGCTTAAGAACGTAGTCGGCGACGGCCATCTTGCCGGGAGGGTTGCCGATGCCGGTGCGGATGCGGCTGAAGTCGCGGCTGCCCATCTTGTCGATGATGGAGCGCAGGCCGTTGTGACCGGCGTGGCCGCCGCCCACCTTAACGCGGACGTCGCCGGCGGGAATATCGAGCTCGTCGTGGATTACGAGCAGCTCCTCGGCCTTGATCTTGTACTCGCGGCAGAGCTTGGAGATGGGGCCACCCGAGGTATTCATATACGACTGCGGCTTGACCAGTACAATCTGGCGCTTACCGCCCTCTTCCTCGGGATCGTTGATGTTGATGAGCGCGACCTCGGCGCCTGCTTGGTTTTTCCAGTACGTGACGCCGGCCTGACGGGCCAGCTCGTCGATTGCTTTGAAACCAGCGTTGTGACGGGTCTCGGCATATTCCTCGCCAGGGTTGCCAAGTCCGGCAACCATGCGAATCTTAAGCGGCTGTGCAGCTGCCATGTTTATCCTTTCGTTGATTTGTCGCCTGCTATGGTGAGCGACCCTGTTGCCGCTGTCAAATGGAGGGTAATTGAGGGCGTTTAGGGGCGTTTGGACGGCCGTCGAAATCAGAGGTGGACAGTTAGTTCAGATACGTATAAGTTCTGAGGACTCGAAGTGCTCAATTCAATGCCGATACGTTGTTTCGGAGCTTTAGTTAGTCCATATGGCGCTGTTTTGAAGTCTACCCTGCCTTCAAATAGGGCGAATGGTATAGAGATAGCTGCAAAACAGCCTAATTCAATGTGTCCATCTATACGTATCTGAACTAACTGTCCAGTCCTGTTCGGCGGCGCGCGGGTGATTCGCCGTTTAGACCGCCGCAAGGCCGATTCCAGCCCGCAGAGCGTTGAGCCAAGCGGCCTGACGCTTGCGATAGCCCTTGATACGGTATCGGAATCGGACTCCCGCGAGTCGATGCATCGTTTGGGCGAAGGCTTCGAGTGCAACAAGGTCTTTCATTTGGTCGCGATTGATAACCAGGACGTGGATGCCCATTGCCTTGAGGCCATTATTTCGATTGCCATCGTGGATGCGAGCGTTTTGAAGCTCATGCCCAATTCCGTTGTATTCGTTGTCGACTCCGGCTGCCGGGCAATATAGGTCGCAGATGGCATAGGGGATGCCCGAGGACATGTTGACCGCAAGAGTGTCGAAGTCGATTCGATAGTTGAGTAGCAGGCCTCCCATGGGCAGACTGCAACATCCGAATCCTCCAAAGCGCATGGGCGCTCCGAGAACGGCAAACATTAGGGATTCGGCTGGGGATGCAGATCCGGGTCGGGCAAGTTTGACTGCCGTGCGAAACGATGTGTATGAGCTACTTTTGGCAAGCTGTGCAACAGCCTCGAGATCTTCGATGGTCGTGGCGGGCTCGCATTTGTAGTGTGCCTGTTCGTAGCGGGTTTCGTTCTGCTGTTCGGTCGCCGACTGGTCGCCCCGGCAATCGAGGTCGTCCATCGCTTCGTAGTCATCGCCCTCGGGCCAGATGCCGTCATAGGCAATGGGGTATGTTGCCCCGGGAGGAAGGGAGTAGGTTCCGAGCAGTTCCATGAGAAGCATCAGGGTTTTGGCGACTGATTCATTTTTGGAACAAAGCATGGCTGTCATGGCGGGAGACGTTGCGTAGATGTCGGCCTCGACGTGCATAATTGCACCTTCAGGAAGAGGAGCGGAGAGAATATGCTGAAGAAGTCGCCTGTCGCGGCGTCTGTTGTCTTCGTTTGAAACGAGAAGATCGAGCAGTTCGGAATCATCTTCATTCCAGGCGTCGAGTATCGAAAGTGCACCAAAGTCTATCGCGTCATTGTTGGGAATACAGCTAGCCAAGGCATGTGCTTGCTGTTCGCTATCAACGAAGTCCCAGGGTAGGGCAGAGTACGCCCGTCGTGCGCGACGAATTGCGCGGAGGGCGGAGAGATGTGAAATCACGGTCGTCATAGCTATAACGTACTAAGTTGGCGGCAGAATGCGACCGCCATACCGTTCTTTTCGCTCAGCGGGGCGCTGCGCGCCATGAACGGCTGGGTGTTATGAATTCGGTGGAATCGGTTGAGGGGATTGCAGGAAATTGAGCTCTGCCGCGAAGGTTGACGATAGCTGCTGGACAGTTAGTTCAGATACGTATAAGGCAGCGGCGTTCGAGGCGTTTCTAAGGGCCTTTGAGGGCGATTTGAGGATAAATATGCAGCGGTTGTACTCGAAAACGATGAGCTTTGGACGGCATGGCATGCGCCGGGGAGGTCAGAAGGCTCCGAACGGTCCTTTGGAGCTTTAGAAAAATACGTATCTGAACTAATTGTCCAGGGCGGGTTGACGAGGGATAGAAAAAGGGTCGGAAGCGAGCTTCCGACCCTTTAAAAGCATCAAAGATGATGCGATGCGCGTTGGATTACAGCGCGAAGTCGCCGCCGACGAGCGTGGAGACGGGCTCCTCGTGGTAAACGGCGGAGATGGCCTGAGCGAACTCCTCGGCGACCGAGATGGTCTTGATCTTGCCGCCGACCTCGACGGGAATGGCGTCGGTGACGACGCACTCGACGATCGGGGCGTCGTTCAGACGCTCGATGGCCGGACCGGAGAAGATACCGTGGGTGGCGCAGACGTAGATATCGCCAGCGCCCATAGCCTTGAGCTCCTTGACGTTGGCGCACAGGGTGCCAGCGGTGTCGATCATGTCGTCGTTGATGATGCAGGTCTTGCCCTTGATGTCACCGATGATGCCCATGACCTCGGCGGCGTTGTGGCGCGGACGGCCCTTGTGGGCGATGGCCAGGTCGCAGCCGAGCATGTCGGACAGCTTCTTGGCGGCCTTGGCGCGGCCCACATCGGGGGAGACGACAACCAGGTTGTCGGTGTCGAAGTTCATGGCGTTGTAGTACTGGCCAAACAGCGGCAGTGCGGACAGGTGGTTGACCGGGATATCGAAGAAGCCCTGGATCTGACCCTGGTGCAGGTCGAGGGTGATGATGCGGTCGACGCCGGCGCGCTCGAGCAGGTTGGCGACGAGGCGGGCGGTGATGGGCTCGCGCGGGCCGGCCTTGCGGTCCTGGCGGGCATAGCCGTAGTGGGTGATAACGGCGGTGATGGAGCGGGCGGATGCGCGCTTGGCAGCGTCGGTGGCGATGAGCAGCTCCATGAGCATGTCGTTGACGTTGCCGCCGGCCACGGACTGAATCAGGAAGACGTCGGCGCCGCGGACGGTCTCGTCGTAGCGGGCGTAAATCTCACCATTGGCGAACTGCTTTAGCGTAAGGCCCGAAAGCTCGACCCCAAGGTACTCAGCAATCTTCTGAGCGAGGGGACGGTTGGAGGAACCGGAATACACGCGGATGGACTTGCGCATATTCTCCGACTTCTCGGGATCATTAATCGGCATTACCCTTCTCCTTTATACATCGAATGCCATATAGATGCCTTGTTGCATTGTAACCGCGCGGCGGGGTTTATCGGGTCCTGATAACGTCTTTACCGCCAACGGACACGAACCGACCACTCATCCGGTTGCGCAGGTCACGATAGAAAAAGGAGCCGCCCCCATGGAACAGCTCCTTTTGTGCTTGGTAAAACGTTATACCTCGTCGTCCTCGTGCAGACGGCGGCGATAATCGGCGGCCCAGCCCTCAATATTTACCTGACGGGCGCGGCCCAGGCCGAGTGCGTCAGCCGGGACCGGATCGGTGATGACGGAGCCGGCGGCCACGAGCGCGCCGTCGCCGATCTGGGCGGGTGCGACCATCATGGTGTCGGAGCCAATGAAGGCGTCCTTGCCGATGACGGTCTTGTGCTTGTGGACGCCGTCGTAGTTGCAGGTGATGGAGCCCGCGCCCACGTTGACGCCGGAGCCCATGGTGGTGTCGCCGATGTAGGACAGGTGCGGCACCTTGGAGCCCTCGCCGATCGTGGACTTCTTGATCTCCACGTGCGTGCCGGCCTTGGAGCCGTCGAGCATGTGGGTGCCCGGGCGCAGGTAGGCGCGCGGGCCGCAGTCGACGCCGTTCTCGATGACGGCCTCGATGGCGATGGTCTCATCGATGGTGCAGCCGCTGCCGACGGTGGTGTCGGTGAGGCGGCTGTTGGGGCCGAGCTGGCACTCCTCGCCCACGGTGACGTGGCCGATCAGATGCGTCTGCGGCCACACGACGGTGTCGCGGCCGATGGTAGCGTCGGGGCCGATCCAGGCCTGCGTGGGGTCGATGAAGGTAACGCCCTCGGCCATCCAATGCTCGTTGATGCGGTCGCGCGCGATGGCGGTAAGCTGTGCGAGCTGGATGCGGCTGTTGACGCCCAGGCCGTCGCGGTAGTCGTCACAGTGGAAGATGGAGACTGCCTGGCCGTGGCCTTTGAGGATCTCGAGCATGTCGGGCAGATAGTACTCGGATTGTGCGTTGTCGTTGCCAATCTCGTCGATGTGGGCGGCGAGCTGCGCGCCGTCGAAGGCGTAGCAGCCGGCGTTGCACTCGAGCAGCGTGGCGGCCTGCTCGGGCGTGCAGTCCTTCTGCTCGATGATGCGCTCAATCTGGCCGTCGGCACCCAGCTTGATGCGGCCGTAGCCGAAGGGGTCGGGCGGGGTCATGGTCATGACGGTGCAGGCGAGCTCGCCGGTAGCGACGGTCTGCGCGAACTTGGCGACGGTGTCGGCGGTGATGAGCGGCAGGTCGCCGTTGAGCACGACGACCGGGCCCTCGGCGATGCCGCAGGCCTCGAGCGCGACCTTTACGGCGTGGCCGGTGCCCAGGCGCTCGGTCTGCTCGACGCACTCGACCTTGGTGGCGCTGTTGGCGTAGGCGCCGTCGATAAGGGCGCGCATCTCGTCGGCGTGGCTGCCGATGACGACCACGACGCGGCTGCAGCCGGCCTTGATGGTGGCGTCGACGATCCACTGGACCATGGGCTTACCCAGGATCTTGTGCGAAACCTTGCAGTGGTTCGACTTCATGCGGGTGCCCTCGCCGGCGGCGAGGATAATTGCGGTTGCGTCCATGTGATCTCCTGTTACGTTATAGAGACGTGTGTTTGGAAACGATACACGGCGCAATATGATACCGCAGGCATATGTTGAGCGCGTAGCGATTGGTTTGCGGCGGTTGAGGCTTGCGCCGCCGGCGTGGCGTTTGCGCTGCTTGCGTGCGGCGTTGGCGGTGCTGCGGAGCTGTCGTTTGAGCGAGGGGACGGGGGTGCCCGTGGACAACATACAAGAGGAGTTTGGCGGCGAGCCCGTCGCGGCGTTCTCGATGTCGCATCCGGCTGTGCCGGCACTCTATATAGTGCTGACGCTGGGGCTCACCATGTTCTCGATGCAGCCGGTGCTGATTGCGCTGTCGCTTGCGGGCGGGCTGGCGTATGGATTTGCGACGCGTGGGGCTGCCCGCACGCTGGGCGCACTTCGCTGGCAGCTGCCGGTGATTTTGATTATCGCGCTGGTCAATCCGCTGTTTAGCGCCTCGGGCTCGACGGAGCTGTTCCGTATTGGCATGCGCGCGGTGTATCTGGAGAGCATGGTATACGGCCTGTGCATGGGCGGGCTGTTTGTGGCGAGCGTGCTGTGGTTTGAGGCCGCGGCGTCGATGCTCGAATACGACAAGGTACTCGCGCTGCTGGGCAATGCCGCACCGGTGATTGCGCTCATGATCTCGATGTGCATGAGGCTTATCCCGCAGTTTTTGCGCCGCGGTCGTACGGTGCTGGCGGTGCAGGATGCGATTGATGTGCCGGGCCGCGCGCCCACCGATCCCGTGCGATCGCACCTGCGGGCGTCGAGCGTGTTGATGGGCTGGGGCATGGAAGATTCGCTGGAGCGCGCGGACGCGATGCGCTCGCGCGGGTGGGGTGCCGCGACACGTCGTACGACGTATGCGCGGTATCGACTGGGGCGCAGCGACGTTGCCGCGCTGGTCGGGCTCGCGCTGTTTGGTGCCGCCGCGGTGGCCGTGGCGGCGACCGCGACGACGCAGTATTCGTTTTATCCGCAGCTCTCGGTGCCGGCGCCGTGGCCGGGCTATGTCGTGTACGCTGCCTGGATGGTGCTGCCTTGCGTGTTGCACGCGATTGATGAGAAGAGGTTTGGCTGATGGCTCGGTTGGATAGGGGCCCGGCGGCGGGTGTGGCATATGGCTCGGCCGCGCCGGCGATTGAGGTGCGAGGCCTTAGTTTTGCCTACCCCGATGCTGATGCTGCGGTGCTCGAGGGGCTCGACTGGTCTGTTCCCCAAGGTGCATTTGCGTTGCTTGTTGGCGGTACCGGATCGGGTAAGTCGACGCTGCTGTCGCTGCTCAAGCCCGAGATCGCGCCGGCGGGCGAGCGCACTGGCGAACTGCGCGTGCTGGGCGAGAACGTTGCCGACATGGACGTGCGGGCATCGGCGGAGCGCGTGGGCTATGTGTTCCAGGATCCCGAGAACCAGATTGTGTGCGAGACCGTGTGGCATGAGATGGCGTTTGGCCTAGAGAATCTGGGTGTGTCGCGCGACGAGATGCGCCGCCGTGTTGCCGAGACCAGCTATTTCTTTGGTCTGGAGGACTGGCTTCATCGTGATACCGATACGCTTTCGGGTGGCCGCAAGCAGCTGCTGTCGCTTGCCGCCGTCCTGGCGCTGCGTCCGCGTGTGCTGCTACTCGACGAGCCCACGTCTCAGCTTGATCCGGTTGCGGAGAAGAATTTCCTGCACGCGCTGTTTCGTGTAAATCGCGAGCTGGGCTGCACGGTTGTTGTGGCGACGCATCAGCCGCGCCCAATGCTCGAATACGCGACGTGTGCGTACCGGATTGAGGATGGCCGCGTGCGCGAGGCGGCGGATATGGCATCTTTGGGACGCCGAGAATCGCTGTTTTCCGATGACACGTTGGGGTGGGGTGCCATCCGATGTGCAAAAAACGGAGTATTCAGCAGGCGTGAGGACAATTTGGGCTCTCTGGAGCCGCCCGGGGACGTATCGAGCGCGAAAAAAAGTTCAGAATTGGACAAATCGTCCGAATTTGTGGCGCAAACGTCGCTCGAGAACGGCTTGGAAGCCTTCTCGCGCACGGATGGAAGTAGAATACTCCAAAAAATGCACGCTGGGTCGGCTACCATCCTGTCGGAAGGTTGGTTTCGCTACGATCGAGCGTCCGGCTGGGTGTTGCGTGGGCTCGATGCGTCGTTTTCGGCCGGTGCGGTGCATGCGGTTGTTGGCGGTAACGGCTGCGGCAAGTCGACGATGCTCTCGGTGCTGGCGAAGACCGCCAAGCTGCAGCGCGGCCGCATGGTGCGCGGAGCGGCCTCGGCGGCGCTGCTGCCTCAGAATCCCAAAGCATTGCTGGTTGCCGAGACGGTTCGCGATGAGCTGATGGAATGGGCCTCGACCTGCGGATATGACGAGAACTTGGCGCGGGAGCGTGCGGCGAGCTTGGGGTTGTCGGGTCTGGATGGACGCCATCCGTACGATCTTTCGGGCGGGCAGCGTCAACTGCTTGCATTGGCAAAACTGCTGCTAATCGGCCCCGAACTGCTATTGCTCGATGAGCCCACCAAGGGTCTAGACCTGTTCAGCCGCCGCATCATCGCCCGCGCCCTGCGTGACCATGCGAAGGCTGGCGGCACCGTCATCATGGCTACGCACGATTTGGACTTTGCCGAGCAGGTAGCCGACGACGTCGCCATGATGTTTGACGGCGAGATTGCCTGCATGGAGCCGCCGGCCGACTTCTTTGCCGACAACGTGTTCTATAGGGCGTGATGGGATGACGGACTGTCGTTTCTCGCGTTTGCTTGCAAAACTGGAGATCCCGCTGTTGTTGGCGGTGCCGGCGGTGATGGCTGCCGCGTTGCTGGCGGGTGTTGAGCAGGCAGCGTTGGCCATGCTGGTTGTGGTGGCGTTGGTGCTTGCGCTGTTCTTTGCGGGTTACGAGGCATCTCGTCCGGGTTTGCGCCAGATTATGCCCACGCTGGTGCTGGCGGTGCTGGCGGCGGCGGGGCGCATCCTGTTTGGGCCCATTCCCGACTTTAAACCGGTGAGCGCCATCGCCATTATCGCGGGGGCGACGCTTGGTCGCCGCAATGGTTTTATGGTTGGCGCGCTGGCGGCGCTGACCAGCAATTTCTTTTTTGGACAGGGCATGTGGACGCCGTGGCAGATGTATGCTTGGGGGCTCGTGGGATACGTTGGCGGTGCGCTGACGTATGCGGGTGCGTTCGACCGCGCCGACGGCACCGTGCGCATGCCAGCACTGCTGGCGTACGGCTTTGCGTCGGGCCTGCTCTATGGCGTCGTGATCAACGCGTATGACATCATTGGTTTTGTGCAGCCGCTTACCTGGGCGGGTGCCGTGGCGCGTCTTGCCACGGCGGTGCCGTTCGATATCACACACGGCCTCGCGACCTGCGTGTTCTTGGTCGCCCTGTACAAGCCCTGGTGTCGCCGCATTAACCGTGTCGTCGTGAAATACGGGCTGTAAGGCTGGTTGCGTCGGAGCGGGAATCAATACTGCCGAAGTGCCATTTTAAAACTATGCCGGTTTACGGGGCTAGATTGGCGCAGGCCGACCATACCGGCTTTTTTCAAAATAGAGCAAGCCGTTTACCTGCGGTTTTATTATTACGGAATTGCGCATGGCTGGGGGTTCGCGATTCAGCCCCGTAAACCGGCATAGTTTTAAAATGGCCGGCTGATACGACGGGCATCGTGGCCCCCAGAGAGCCAAATTGATCCATTTTCTTCCGTCCCCAGATGTCCCCAGGAAATCAGTTGACGGCGCTTGCCACGAAACTGGCCCATCTACTACGTTTAGCTTGATACCCCCGACCATGACCGCGTTTTATGAAAAACCGCAGGCTTTCTACCTGCGGTTTTCTTTTTGCGTTGTTCGCTGTGGTTGAGGGTAGTGGCTTAAACGTAGTAGATGGGCTGGTTTCGTGGCGGACGGGGTCACGCGGGCGCCCCTTGCGCGGGCAAAAGTGATCTGTATTCCTTCGTCCCCGGGGGATCATTTGGGGGCTAGAGCTCTAGCGTGAGGGTGACGGGGCAGTGGTCGCTGCCGAAGATGTCGCCGCGGATGCCGGTGTCGCGTACGTTGTCGGCGATTGCGTCGCTTACCAGGAAGTAGTCGATGCGCCAGCCTGCGTTGTTCTTGCGGGCATTAAAGCGGTAGCTCCACCAGCTGTAGACGCCCTCGACGTCGGGGTTTGCCGCGCGCCAGGTATCGGTAAACCCGGCGTTGAGCAGCTCGGTAAACTTGCCGCGCTCCTCGTCCGAAAAACCGGCGTTGCCGCGGTTGGACTTGGGGTTCTTAAGGTCGATCTCCTCGTGCGCCACGTTAAAGTCGCCGCAGGTTACGACGGGCTTGCCGGTCTCGCGCTCAAGTGCGCTCAAAAAGCCGCGATAGGCATCGTCCCAGGCCATGCGTACATCGATGCGCGCGAGCTCATTTTGGGCGTTGGGCGTGTAGACATCCACGAACCAAAACTTGTCGAACTCGAGCGCGCAGACGCGGCCCTCGGTTGCGGCTTGGGCGACGAGCTCGGCCGCCTCGCCCTCGCCGGCGTAGGGTAGCAGCGCGTCGGCGTGCAGCACGCGCAGCGGTTCCTGGCGGCTAAAGACCGCAGTGCCCGAATAGCCTTTACGCTCGGCGTAGCTCCAGGTTTGGTGATAGCCGGGCAGGTCAATATCGACCTGACCCTCTTGCAGCTTGGTCTCCTGCAGCGCCAAGATGTCGACGTCGAGTTCTTGCGCGATCTGAATAAAGCTCGGGTCCTTTTTGAGCACGGCGCGCAGGCCGTTAACGTTCCACGAGGCAAAGGTGTAAGTCTGAGGCATGGTGTCCTTTCGACGGGGTTGGCAGGCTTAAGATTAACGCAACAGGGGCGGGGTGGGCTCCGCGCATGCTGACTCAAAGGCCGCATGCTGGGACGTCGCCCAACGCTGCCCGACTAACAAGGACGGAGGACTCATATGACGCAGGCAATATCGGACCCCAGGCAGGCCTCCGCCGCGCTGGCGGATCTGTTTGACACCCACAAGCGCGTGGTCTTCTTTGGCGGCGCTGGTGTTTCCACGGCAAGTGGCATCCCCGATTTCCGCAGTGTGGACGGCCTGTATCACCAGCAGTTTGCCTATCCGCCCGAGACCATGCTGTCGCATAGCTTTTACGAGGCGCATCCTGCCGAGTTCTTCGACTTTTACCGCACCAAGATGATCGCGCTTAACGCTAAGCCCAACCGCTGCCACACCAAGCTAGCCGAGCTGGAGCGCGCCGGCAAGCTCGACGCCGTAGTGACGCAAAATATCGACGGCCTGCATCAGATGGCCGGCTCACAGCGCGTGTTCGAGCTGCACGGATCGGTCCATCGCAACATTTGCCAGTCGTGCGGCGCGGTCTATAGCGCCGAGTGGATTTGCTCGCGCGAGCACGAGGATGCCGCGGGCGTGCCTGCGTGCCCCGCGTGCGGCGGCCGCATCAAGCCCGATGTAGTGCTCTACGAAGAGCCGCTCGACGAGCATGTGTTGACCGGTGCCGTTGCCGCCATCGCCGCGGCCGATGCCCTCATTGTAGGCGGGACCTCGCTCGTGGTGTATCCGGCGGCAGGCCTTACGCGATACTTTACCGGCGATACGCTGGCCATATGCAACCTTGCTCCCACCGATCAGGATGCAAATGCCGACCTGCTGATTTCTTGCGACATCGCGGCCACGTTTGCGTTCTAGCCCGCGCGCGCGGATACAATAGAAAGACTGAGTGCAAAGCGACCCCGCCGCCAGCTCCCCAAGCTCGGCGGCGTGGGCATTTTAGGAGGATGCTCATGGCGAACGACAGCAAGACATGGCGGTGCGGAAAGTACGAGCTCAGCTTTGACCGTCCGCGCATCATGGGCGTCCTCAACGTGACGCCCGATTCGTTTAGCGATGGCGGGGAGCACTTCGACCCCGATGCCGCCATCGAGTACGGCCTGGCGATGCTCGACGCCGGCGCCGACATCATCGACGTGGGCGGCGAGTCCACGCGCCCTGGTTTTACCCCGGTCAACCCCGACGAGGAGGCTCGCCGCGTGCTGCCCGTGGTGCGCGCGCTGGCCAAGGAGGGCGCCATCGTCTCGATCGACACGCGTCATGTGGCGGTTGCCAAGGCGGCCGTGCGCTGCGGCGCCTCGATCGTCAACGACGTGACGGGCTTCACTGATCCCAAGATGGTCGAGTTCGTTAAGACGAGCACCTGCGGCGTCATCGTGATGCATGCCGGCGAGGTCGCCGCGCCCGCCCGCACGCACGCAACGGTGCAGCTCGATACCTCGGCTGCGGCGTTTGTTGCCGAGAAGGCACGCGAAGCGGCTGCCGAGGCCGCGCGCGAGGCCGAGAAGCCGGCCCGTCGCCGTCGCGGCAAGTTGCTGGGCGAGCCCAAGGTTGAGGCCAAGCTTCCGGGCGGTGTGGTACAGCCCTCACTGCCGTTTGGCGAGCCGGAGCCCACGTCCGAGCCTGCAAGCGAGCAGGAGACGCCCGCCGCCGAGCGGGCTGCTGCCGCCGAGACCGTCGCGCCCGCACCCGAGGCCGCGCCCGCAGCCACCGAGGCCGAATCGGAGTCCAATGACCGCCTGGCCGCCATGATGCGCCGCAGCGCCCGCCGCGAGGAGGCCTACGTGCCCACCTCTCAGCTCCGCCGCTTTACCCTGCCCGATTCGGCGCCCATCATGCGCCGCGTCATGGGCTTTCTGTCCGACCAGGCCCGCACACTCATCCATGCCGGCGTGTCGCGCGACCGCATCTGCATCGATCCTGGCCCGGGCTTTGGTAAGTCGGCTAACGAGGACATCGTCATCCAGCGCGAGACTGCCAAGATGGCGTCACTGGGCTATCCGCTCATGTGCGCCGTGTCGCGCAAGCGTTTTGTGGGCGCTGTCTCGGGCGTGACCGAGGCCGCCGCGCGCGATGCCGCCACGTTTGGCGTGTGCCTGGGCGCCATCCAGGCCGGTGCCAACATCGTGCGCGTGCACGACGCCGCGGGTTTTGCGCAGTTCCTGAACGGTTACTGGGCCGTCGCCAAGCCGCAGCCGCGCCGTGCGTTTGTGGCCGTGGGCTCCAACCTGGGGCATCGTTGCGACAACATCCGCGCCGCGCGCGACATGATCGCCGAGATTCCGCTCACCTGCGTGTCCAACTCCTCCAAGATCTACGAGAGCGAGCCGGCCTACGAGACGCGCCAGGACGCGTTTGCCAACGCTGTCATCGAGATTAAGACCGAGCTGGCGCCGTTGGTGCTGCTCGACGAGCTCATGAAGATCGAGGTCGAGCTGGGGCGCGACCGCTCCAAAAAGGCCAAGGCCAACGGTCCGCGCACCATCGACCTGGACCTGCTGTGGATGGACGGCGAGACCCACGGCGGCAAAAAGCTGCGCCTGCCGCATCCGCTGATCGGCGAACGCGATTTTGTGCTGGTGCCGCTCGAGGACCTGATGCACGACCCGGCGCGGTTCTTCCGCTACAACGGCGTCGAGGTCAAGGAGCCCGAGGACCGCGTGGGCCATATCGTGGGCGAATTGGGGCGTATGTAGATGATCGAGATGAATGCTGTTGCCGCTGGCACCGAGCTCGACGCGGCGCGCGACGCGGGCCGCGAGGGCATGTCCGCGGGCTGGTGCGCGTGGAGCGCGGGCGATGCATCGCTGATGTTTTCGCTGGTCGTGCGCCCCGATGTGAACATGCATGCCTTCCACGGCCTGCCGTTTGTGGCGGCTATGGGCATGATGGACGCGCTTGTGGGCACGGCTTCGACGCCGGGGTTGGGCCTTGCCGGTAAGGTGGGTATCCAGTGGCCGAGCGATATCGTGTGCGGTGCGCCTGCGTTTGAGACGTCGCTCGCGCGTGTTGCCGTGAACGGCGGTGCCGGTGCTGCGGGCATGTTCGGTGCCGTGACGGTGGATATTGAGCGTTCGGCGCTGAGCGAGCTTGGTGTGGACGTGGCTGACGAAGCGCTGGTCGAGACGCTGGCCGCCGCCGTGCTGGCCCGCGTGGACGCCTGGGCGGTTGTTGCCAACACGCCGCAAGGCGCCGCAGGGCCGCTGGCTCCCGTGCTGGGCGAGTACTTCGACATGGTGCCGCTGCTGGGCCGCCAGGTTGCGGCGGTGTCTCCCAACGGCTTGCCGCTTGCGGTCGGTGTGTTTGCGGGCCTGGACATCTGGGGCCGCGCGACCATCAAGACCGATGCCGGCGAGCAGGAGTTTCCGCCCGAGGCTGTACGAATTCGCGGGCTGTAACGTCTCGGCTTCGCCAGAGCCTACGCTAACTCCTGCATGCGGCGGTAGATTTCGCAGATGCCTTTGATGGTGAGTTGGCCGTCGACTATGTCGAAGGCGTCGGTCGAATCGGCGACGATGCTGGCGAGACCGCCCGTGGCGATAACGGTGGCATCCTCGCGGCCCAGCTCGCGCTTCATGCGCGCGACCAGGCCCTCAGCCATGGCGGCGGCGCCCGTTACGGCGCCGACCTTGATGCACTCCTCGGTATCGCGGCCGATGGCGTGCTCGGGCGCCTCGAGCGGCACGCTGGCGAGCTTGGCGGCACGGGCGGCAAGCGCGTCCATGGAGATGCGAATGCCCGGCGCGATCGCTCCGCCAATGTAATAACCGTCCTCATCGATGACGTCGATATTGGTCGCGGTGCCAAAGTCCACCACGATCGCCGGCGCGCCATAGAAGGTCTCGGCAGCGACGGCGTTGGCGATGCGGTCGGCACCAACGGCCTGGGGGCGCGCCGCCCGCAGCTTGGTTACGGCGGCCGTCTGCGGCCCGATGACGATGGCGTCCGCGGCAATGCGGTCGGCCACGGCGTGCCACTCGCGCGAGAGCTGCGGCACCACGCCCGCAAAGGCGATCGCGTCGACCGCATCGAGCGAAAGGCCGTACATCTTAAAGAAACCCATCAGGCGCACATGGATCTCGTCGGCGGTATAGGAGCGGTCGGTGGGCATGCGCCACGACTGCACCAGCTCGTCTCCGTCAAACAGGCCCATGGCCGTCTGCGTGTTTCCCATATCGATAGCGAGCAGCATGTCTACTCCCGGTGTCGGCATAAAAGGACGCGCACCATTGTATACGTGCCGTCGACGGCGCTCGGCTGCGATTCGTTTACGGTGATAGGGGCTGAGGGGTTTAAATATGAAGGAATTATGCTCTACGAGATTTTCCTTGCCGTTTACCGAACTCCCGCGTAATATTCTTTCTTGCGCACATGAGGCGCCCAGACATTGCGGGGTGGAGCAGTCTGGTAGCTCGCCGGGCTCATAACCCGGAGGTCGTAGGTTCAAATCCTGCCCCCGCGACCAAGACTTTTAGCAGCTCAGAGGCATTGTTCCTCTGGGCTGTTTTCTTTTTTGACTTTCAATCTTGGTCGAATTTTGGTCGAAATCAATTAATAACGGCATTTTTCGAACAGGTTGCCTGCTTGAACCATCTCCACACTGGTTGACGCCGGTTGGCGACGAGTTCAGCAGGACCGTTCGGCGCTCCTCCACACTTTCTGCGCTTTATTTGAGAGCTACCAGACAAGAATGACGAAGTTCCTCTAGCTCTGGCGGGCCTATGCCGTGGGCATGGGTGGGGCCCCACCGGGGCGGGCCTTATTTGGAAAGAGGCAGTTACAAGACCGTAGATTGCTCTTGGTCGAATTGGCCTGAAATGAGATTCGGGTCGCTACGCCCATTATCTAAAATGGTGACATCTGAGCTGTAACAAAGGCGTCGCTATATGAATACGGTCTACGATGCTCTTGATCCTATCGTTAACGGGTTGGTATCGAACAATCTGGCGCGATGTTGGGGATGGGCTGCGGCAGTACGACGCTTTTGGCCGACCGGCTGATAAGTGGGCTGATAGGCCCTCTCGTCTCTACGCTATCTGCCACGAGTTTTCGGGAGCGCGCGAGATGCCGATGACGTTCAAGGAGGCCGAGGAGGAGCAGGAGCGCGAGCCTTGGGAAGATGAGCTCATCAGTTTCGTCTTCACGGACAGCGACATAATCGCCGCGGCGTTGACGAACGGCACCTGATAGCGCCTCTCCGCGGATCGAGTGGTTCGTTTTTCAAGGGAAGGGAAACCGCATGACTAAGAAGAGATATATTTTGCTATTCGTGTACCCGTGCGAGCTGAAGGACGTCGACGAGCGTCGTGGCTCCTGCTACGGTCGTTTGATGGCGAGAGGCTCTACAATGGTGCCAGATTATCGGTCGAGAGGGTGACGGATGAAGACTTATAACCTGGACACCATTCAAAAGGTCCCCCTGCGCGAGGTGTGGCCGCATGAGGCCCACGACTTCACCAAGTGGCTGGCCGAGGAGCAGAACCTCGCAACCCTCGGGATGGCGGTCGGAATCGAGCTCGAGCTCATAGAGACGGAGTCCTCGGTCGGATCGTTCAACGTGGACATCTACGCGCAGGAGTCCGGTACGGGCCGCAAGGTGATCATCGAGAACCAGCTCGAGGACACCAACCACGACCATCTCGGCAAGGTGATCACGTACGCCGCCGGCAAGGGCGCCGAGGTCGTCATCTGGGTCGTGGCGCGCGCCCGCGACGAGCACCGCCAGGCCATCGAGTGGCTCAACCAGCACACCGACAGCGACTTCGGGTTCTTCCTGGTCGAGGTCGAGCTCTGGAAGATCGGGGACTCCCTGCCCGCCCCGCGCTTCGGCGTGGTCGAGCAGCCGAACGAGTGGACCAAGACCGTGAAACTCTCCGAGGGGCTCAGCGAGACCGAAAAGGTCAAGCTGGCGTACTGGACGGCCTACCGCGAGGTGGCGGGCGGCCATCCGGAGTTCCTCAAGGAGTTCAGCCCGCAGAAGCCCAGCAAGGACCATTGGTCGACGCTTCGCCTGGGGGTCTCGGCGTACCATCTCGCCCTGCTCATCGATACGCACAAGGGCCGCACGGGCATCGAGCTGTACGTAGACGACGACAAGGAAATCGGGCACCGCGCCATCGCCAACGGTGGGGTCTTCGAGGAGCACCTCGGGCTGACGGCGGCACCCTTCGATGCGAAAAAGGCCTCGGGACTGCGCTTCTACAAGGCGGGTCACCCCATCAAGGGCCACCAGGACGCATGGCCCCAGTATATCGAGGAACAGCTCGGATGGGCCATCGAGATGAAAAAGGTAATCGCGGAGATCGGGCTCTAAAAACGCCCCGGCAGTTCATATGAACTGCCTCCCATTTCTTGGACACAAGAAATGGGAGGCCTTTTTATGGCTGGAAACGCTTTGTACGACGTCGGAATGAGACTGCGAGCGGCAGAGCTGCACGACGAGGGGCACGGCCGCGCG